>JALVCR010000064.1 GCA_027009865.1 Campylobacterales bacterium | reverse complement strand
TGATCATATAATCTTCTTATAAATTCGGCATGTTTTTTTGTAAGAGTTCCGGCTACTATCATCAAATCGGCCTGTCTTGGGCTTGCTCTAAAGATAGTTCCGAACCTGTCAAAATCGTATCTGCTGGCTCCCGATGCCATCATCTCAATGGCGCAGCACGCTAATCCGTATGTAAGCGCCCAAAGGGAGTTGCTTCTTCCCCATTGCAAAATCTTGTCGGCGGTTGTTAATACCACCGGCAAACCGCCTTCTTGAAGATATCTTACTTGATGCTGTGCCATTCTAAAGCTCCTTTCTTCCATGCATAAATAAATCCGATAGCAAGTAGCAAAATAAACAGAATCATCTCGGCAAAACCAAACCATCCCAAGATTTTAAAATCTATTGCCCATGGAAACATAAAAATTATTTCAACATCAAATAGAATAAATAGGAGGGCAAAAAGATAAAACTGAGCTGAAATTTTGTTTGGCTGTTTTGTAACCTCCGGGCCACATTCGTAAATGGTTAGTTTCAGTTTCTCCGTATCGAGTCTTGCAAGCTTTCGGCTTACATATCTTGACAATACGGTTGTAGCCGTAAAAGCGATAACTGTTACGATTAGAAACAGAAAAACCCCAAAATATGGATGAGCGACCATCATATGACTCATGTGCAATCCTTATATAACAAAATGTTTTGAAAATTTAAGCCTAATAATAGCGATAAATAACTATATCAAAATAAGAATTAATTTTTATTTATTACAAAAAGTAATTTTTCGAAGGAAAAAGAGTGTAACGAAACGATACACTCTCTTTAAGAGGAAGGTGAAGGTATGAGTAAGTTTTTTACATAAAACCTAAAGATTTTGATTCTCCAAATGTTCCGCTCTTTTCTCTTTGAATCATTGAAATGAAGTCTGAAGTCGTAAAAATCGGGTTTTCTTTAACAGCTACCCTAAGGGCTGTATTTTTTATTATGATGTTTATCTGCCCTCCGGTTAAATCATATTTTGCAAGAGTTTCTATGTTAAAGTTTTCTTCATATTGTGCGTTTTTTGGTAACATTTTTTGCCAAAGTTTTACTCTCTCTTTGAAGTTTGGTTTTTCGAAAGCTATTTTATAATCAAATCTTCTTGAAAAGGCTGGGTCTATATTTTCCAAAAGATTTGTTGTGGCTATTAAGATGCCTTCAAATTTCTCTATCTGTTCTAAGAAAATATTTTGCATTTGATTATGCATTTTATCGGCGCTGCTTCCAATGCCGGTAGATCTTGCGCTTAAAAATTGATCCGCTTCATTTAAGAGCAAAACCGGTTCGCTTTTTGTTTTCTCTTTAATATCGTAATAGGTATCGAAAATCTTTCTTACATTTTTTTCGCTCTCTCCTACATACATGGATAGGATTTTAGAGCAGTCAAAACTTAAAATCTTCTTTTTAAGAGATTTGCCAAAACTAACGGCTGTCATTGTTTTGCCAGTTCCCGGAGGGCCGTAAAAAATAAGTTTTGCGTCAATTGATTTTCTTTTCTCTTTGATTCCCCACTCTTTTAGCAGGTTTTGAACTTTTTTATCCATCTGTTTTAGGATATTGTTTAACACTTCTCTTGTTTTCTGGCTTAAAACGACATCGTCTAAGGAAGTTTTGGGCTCTATAAGCTCAAAGATATCCTGTTCTTTTATAATCATATCGAGTTTAACTCTCTTTTTTCTCTTCTCTTTGTTTGGATGAATGATTTTATATAGGATATCTTCGGTTATGTAAAAGCTTCTTGACACTCCTCCAAAAGCTGTTAGCATCTCATCATAATCGATAAGTCCGCTTTCTATAAGTTTGCTTCCCTCTTCTAAGAGGGCTCTGTTTTTTATTTTCTCGTAATCGTCAAAACTTACAAGCTCTACTAATGTGTTCATATCTCTTAGATTCTCAAACTCTCCCGAATACTCCTCTTTTAAAAGAGCCAAAAATATTATCTTCTCTTTTGTATCAAGTTTGTGTTCTTTAAATAGCTTTTCTATTTCTATGGGAATTTTGGTTACTTTAAGCCTTTCTTCAATTCTCTTTTCAAGAGAAGAGAGGCGGTTTTTTAACCTGTTTATATTCAAAGAGTTCTTTGCATAATTTTTTCTAATAGAGCTTATTTTTTGATATAGATCTATTCTTGCAAATTGATCTTTTAAATACTCTAAATGATCTCTGTAGGGAGAGATTTCTGGCAAAGAGAGTTCAAGATTTCCCTTTTCCAATAAATTTAAAAAAGAGCTGCTTAAAGATACGCTTGTATTTAAAAGCTCCAAAAGAGAGGTTTCAGAAATTTTGGTTTGAGTTAGGGAGTGTTGAATTATCCATCCAAGTTCCAAAAGATTTTTTATTAAAACGAGTTTTTCTAAATATTGATACTCTTTTACGGAAAAAAGCTCGCTTAATATATCTATTACGCTTGATTCTTCGTTTCCTTCCACATACTGTTTTGTAAGATATCTTAAAATTTCAGCCTCTTCTTTGGAGCATTTTAGTTGAGAGTATATAAGTGTTTTTTCTATATCTCTATTTTCCAAAAAATCTATCACATATTTCAAATATTTACTCCCCTTTAGTAATTTATATAAACTTTTCTTATAGGAAGACTATTATATAATAATTTATCTTTTTTTGAAAGAGCAGATTAAAGAAGAAAGAAGAGCTTACAGCTCCTCTTTTAATGAAGCGTTTGGGGCTTCTTTTTTTATTTTCTCTATAGCCTCTTTTCTCTCCTCTTCGCTGTTAAAAAAGGTGCTTGTAGCTACTATCTGGCCGTTTGAAGCTTTTATATTGAAGAAAAATTTACCGTTTTTTGCGGTTTTTAGTTCATATCTTGAATCTATCTGAGAATTTTTCCTAACTGATTCTATACCGTTTAAAGCGCTCTTTTTTGCTTTATAATTTTCGCTTTTTAGCAAAACTTTATCGCCGTCTTTAAATACAAACGAAAAAGGGGAGCTTCCTTCCTTTTTCCTTAAAATTACCTCCATTTCTATTCCTCCTTTTTAAGATCTAAAAAACTTTCCTGCCATCCCTATAACATCGTCTATTATGCTTCCGTCATTATCAAAATCCAAAAATGAAAGCAGAGATTTCTCAGCATTTGAAACATCTGAAACATCGGCGTTGCTTTGAGATAGCGTTTTGCCAAGAGTTCCCATCACTATAGGCGCTACCATTGGAAGCAGCTGTTTTATCATAGAAAAATCAAATCCAGTTTCATCGGCCACTTGGGCGGCTATCTCTTTACTTTTCTCTTTTGAGCCCGTTATATATCCTAAAAGCTCGTTTCCTTTATCTACAATATCATCTTTTTCTACATACTCTTGTGCTTTTTCGGCAATTGTCTGAATTTCCGGATCGGTTGCTTTTTGGATAATCGGGGTTGAATCTACATTAGGATCTTTTAGTTTATTTTTAACTTCCTCTGTAAGTTTTGGGGTAAGGGATGCTATTACCTGATTTAGAGTTTCTGGATCTGCTCCAAATTTTGAGGCTATTTTTTCTGTTACGTTAGATTGTAAAGATGAGAAAATCATATTCATTATATCCATTGCAAGTCCTTTTATTAGAAAATATATATAGAAATTCTATCACTTTTGATTGTTTTAAGCAATAGGTAAAAGAAAATTTATCAAAACTAAATGAAAAAATTAATTTCAAAAGGACGATAATGCAATAAAAGCTTTTATGTTAAAGTAAAATCAAATAAATTTATTATAAAATTCGTAAATCGGGCTTTGGAATATCAAGCTTTTTAAATGGAGTAAAAATGAAAATTCTTCTTATAAATTCTAATAAAATAGTATCAAGGCTTATCTCTCTAACTTGCGAGAAAAACGGTATAGAAATTGAAGAAAATGAAGATCTAAATGAAGTAGGCGGCGATGAATACGATTATATTTTTATAGATAGCGATTCTTATAAAGAAAATATTATTAATTTAATAAAAGAAAAATTTAAATATGGTCTTTTAGGGTATATCTCTCCAAAAGGGGTTTCCGCTCCTAATGGGGTTGATATAGTTTTAGAGAAGCCTTTCTTACCTACGGATTTTATAGAATTGATTAAAACATCCTCTTTTGATGAGATAAAAAGTCATAATGAATCTAAAGAAAATGAAAAAAAAGATGAAAAAGATAATTTTTTAGATAAAGAGCTTGAAAAAGATTTAGAAGATGACGATTTTAATTTTGATCTTAAAGATCTCGAAAAAGAGAGCGAGAAGATCGAAGAAAAATCTAATAAAGAGGATGATGAATTGGAAAAGATAGAGATTAAAGATTTGGATAATTTAAAAGAGGAAGAACTTAACAAAGATGAATTTGATTTAGATTTAGGGGATATGCAAGAAGATAGCTCTTTAAAAGAGGAAAAAGACGAAAAAGAGCTTGTAGAGGATGAGTTCTCTTTAGATAGTTTTAATCTAAAAGAGGAAGATAAGAGCGAGTTTGAAAAATCTGAGAAAATGGAGCTGCAAGAGAGTGAGGAGGATGTTTTAAATCAAATATCCAAAGAGATAGCTGATGAGCTTAAAAAAGAGGATGAAGAAGTTTTAATACCGGATGAAGAGGTTGAAGAGAAGGGAGTTTTAGATAAAGAAGAGATAAAAGAGGTTAAAAAGATTTTAGAAGAGGATGAAGGCGCCAAAGAGGAGAAAGAGTCAAAAGATGATAATATAGATATTGGAAATGATTTTTCATCTTTGAGCGAAGATATGCTTTTGAAAGCTTTGAATGAATCTGAAGAGAAGGAGAGCCAAAGCAGTTTAAGTTCCCTTGTGGAGAGTGAGACTGCCAAGGAAGCTGTTTTAAAAGAGAAAGAGGAAGAAAAGAGCGTTAAAGAAGATGAAGAGCTAAAAGAAGAGGTTCAAAGAAACGTTTCCGAGGCTTTGGAGAAGGTTGAGATTATAAAAAAAGTTTTGGAAGATATGGAGATAAATATTACTATCAGTTTTAAAAGCAAAAAATGATGAAAGGCGCAATATTAGTAATTTCCGGTCCAAGCGGAGCCGGAAAGAGCTCTTTGATAAACGAGATGCTAAAAAGATGCGATGATGTCTATTTTTCTATCTCTACCACTACAAGAGAGATGAGAGAGGGAGAGAAAGAGGGCAGAGAGTATCATTTCATATCTAAAGAGCAGTTTGAAAAGGAGATAGAAGAGGGCGAGTTTTTAGAGTGGGCAAAGGTGCATGACAATTACTACGGAACCTCTCTAAAGCCTGTTAAAAAGGCTTTACAAGAGGGAAAGCTTGTAGTTTTTGATATTGATGTGCAAGGTCAGAAGATAGTAAAGAGAAAGTTTTCTAATATTTTAACTTCTGTCTTTTTAACCACTCCCTCTTTAAGCGTTTTGAAAGAGAGACTCTCAAAAAGGGCAACCGATTCAAAAGAGATTATACAAAATAGAATAAAAAATGCTCTTTTAGAGATAGAAGAGATAAAAAATTATGACTTTTTAATAATTAACGATGATTTTCAAAAAGCTTTAAAAGAGCTTCTATGCGCAGCTAAAGTGGCAAGACTTAAAACCTCTCTTGTAGATCTTGAAAATTTCATTCAAACTTGGAAAGAGGGATAAGCTCTAATAATTTCTCCCATTTTTCCTCTCTTTTACCTTTCAATTAGATTCTTTTGATATAATAAGCCGTTATTATATTTTGATTATATTAAAGGAGAATGTTATGGGTATGCCCAGTATGCCTGAATTGCTTATAATATTGGCTATTGTAGTGTTGCTTTTTGGAGCTAAAAAGATTCCAGAGCTTGCAAAAGGTCTTGGAAGCGGAATTAAAAATTTTAAAAAAGCTATGAAAGAGGATGAAGAAGAGGTTTCATCTTCCAAAGAGAAGATAGAAAAGAGTGAGAGCAAGGCTGAGACAACTCAAATGAAAGAGGATGAGAAAAAAGCTTAATTAAGGTGAGAAAGATTGAAGAGAAGAGTAACTGAAGTTTTAAAGAAACATTTGGGAGAGGATTTTGTTTTAGAGAAACCAAAAGATCTATCTTTCGGTCATTACGCAACCCCGATAGCCTTCTCTTTAGCAAAAGTTTTGAGAAAATCCCCTATGATTATAGCCGATGAACTTGCTAAAAAGTTTGAAAATGAGGAGATTTTTGAAAAGGTAGAGCCTGTTAGAGGCTATCTAAATTTTAAATTAAGCGATAATTTTTTAAACGAATATGCAACTTTCGTTTTGGAAAATCCCGATAAATTTGCCAGCGATAATAATGATGAGAAGATTTTGCTTGAATATGTAAGCGCAAATCCAACAGGCCCCCTTCATATAGGGCATGCAAGAGGCGCGGTTATAGGGGATTCTTTATGCAGAATTGGAAGAAGGCTTGGATATAAAATAACTACCGAATATTATATAAATGATGCCGGAAATCAAATCTATCTTCTTGGTTTATCGATCTTTTTAGCGGGCAGGGAAAATATTTTAAAAGAGAGCGTTTCCTGGCCAGATGAGTTTTATAGAGGCGATTATATAGTCGATTTGGCTTTTAAAGCGGCAAAAGAGTTTGGTGAAGATATTTTCAAAGATGAAAAAAATATAGAAAAACTAAGCCTCTTTGGCAAAGATGAGATGATGGAGCTTATAAAGAGCAATTTAAAAGAGGTCTTGATTGAATTTGACTCTTTTGTCAGCGAAAAATCTCTCTATGAGAAGTGGGATGAAGTTTTTGAAAAGTTAAAATCAAACGATGCCGTTTATGAAAAAGATGGAAAAATCTGGCTTAAATCCACAAAATATGGGGATGAGAAAGACAGAGTGATAGTAAGGGAAGATAAAAGACCAACATATCTTGCCGGAGATATAATTTATCATAACGATAAATTTCAAAGAGGGTATGACAGGTATATAAATATCTGGGGAGCCGATCATCACGGATATATAGCAAGAGTTAAGGCTGCTGTTAAATTTTTGGGGTATGATGAGAATAAATTGGAAATAATACTCTCTCAAATGGTATCTCTCTTAAAAGGGGGAGAGCCTTTTAAGATGAGCAAGAGAGCCGGAAATTTTATCTTAATGAGCGATGTGGTAAAAGAGATAGGAGCTGAGGCTTTAAGATTTATGTTCCTTAGCAAAAAGAGCGATACCCATTTGGAATTTGACGTAAATTTGCTGAAAAAAGAGGATAGTTCAAATCCGATTTACTATATTCAATATGCTCACGCAAGAATAAATCAGGTTTTTGAAAAGAGCAAAAAGAGTATAGAGGATATATCCAAAGTAGAGCTTGAAAATCTGGATGAGGATTCTAAAAATCTTCTTTTCACCTCGTTTTTATTGCCTGAGATTTTGGAGGATGCTTTTAAGACGAGATCTTTGCAAAAAGTTACAGATTACCTAAAATCTCTTGCGGCTCTTTTGCATAAATTTTATAACGAGCATAGAGTTATAGGAAGTAAAAATGAGGATAAATATCTAAAAGTTTTTGCGGTAACTGCACTTTCTATAAAAATAGGTTTAGATTTAATTGGCATAGAAGCTAAAAAGAGAATGTAGCTTTTGGCTTCTTCTCTTTTTTTTTATTCTTATATCCTTTCTACTTCAAATTCCCGATTATCTTTTTTTATGTTATCATAATAGTAATAAGATTATAAATAAAGGCTTAGAGATGAAGATGAAAAAGATATTGGGTTTTTCTATTATAACGGTTGCGATATTGGCTTTTTGGGGTTGTGGAGGAGGAGGGTGTGGAGGGGATTGCTCTCCTTCGGGCGGCTCTCATGCATCTGCTAATACTGGGGGCATAGTCGTTCCTATTAACGATATGGATAAAAGAAGGTTTATTTGTATAGATAAGATGAAAATAGGAGATAGAGAGTATGCGGCTCAATGTAATAGGTTGATAACGGTAGATTCCAAAAGTTTAAATAACGATGAAATTTATGGACTTTTAAAAGATTTTGATGATAGGCCTCTTTATAAAAATGAAAAGCCTTATATCTGTAACTCTGATGAAGGAGTAGTTGGAGAAGGCGTTACTTTTTCTTCTATTTTGAAAAAAAATAACAGATTATATTTTGTAAGCGAATTTGACTGTGCTATTGGAGCCATATATTTAGCCGAAATTGATCAATTAGCTGATGGGCATATATCCATTAAAGAAAACAGCATGAGATTTGTATCCCAAAGAGATGAATTTGGAGGATATAGGCATCAAAGCGGAAGTATAACTCCTTGGGAATCTTATCTTGGAAGCGAGGGATTTGAGCCGGATGCAAGGGTAATTGAAGGTTTGATGAAAGGGTATGGAGAGTCAGAGTATGAATATAAAAAGGATAAATTTTATGAAGAGACAGCTCTTTATTGGGAGGGGGATCTTAGAAGGTCAAATCCTTACTTTTATGGATGGGCGAATGAGATAATAATAGATGCAAACGGAGTTGAGCATTTTAGAAAACATTACAGCATGGGAAGATTTTCCCATTTTAGCGAAATTGTTATGCCAGATAGGAGAACTGTTTATCTTACAGATAATAGAGCAAACGGAGCTCTTTTTATGTTTGTGGCCGATAAGAAAGAGGATTTAAGTGTCGGAACTCTTTATGCTCCTAAAGAATTTATTGTAAAAGATGCTAATAATACATATATGAAATTTAATTGGATCAATTTAGGTCATACCTCCAATAGAAAAGTTAAACTTGAAATTGCCAAGAAATTATCTTTTAGCGATCTTTTTGATGCATCTGCAGTAAGCAGCAATTTAGATTGTTTGGAAGATTACAAACTTGTTAGTGTAAACGGACAATCAGAGTGTCTTAAAATAAAAAACAGTGTAGTTAACGAAACGATACTCTCAAGACTTGAGACTAAAAGATATGCTGCTTTAAAAGGAGCCGATTTTAATTTTGTTCATCCCAAAGGTTTAGTTTATGATGAAAAGAGAAACAGAATATATATAGCTGCATCGGGATATATGAACGATATATTTCAAAATAACAGCTGCGGAAGTATTTTTGCAGCTGATTTAACCGATACTAAAATAGATACTGATGGAAATTTGATAAAAAGTAATTTTGTAGCCGATAAGATTTATAAAATTATAGATGGTAAAGAGCAAAATTATGAAGAAAACTCTCCTTATGAAGGGAATGAGTGTGATATAAGCTCTATAGCTGATCCAGAAGTTTTATCTTATATTTCATCTAAAGATATTTTAACTATTAGCGAAGGAGGCAAAAAGCATATAAATCCGATGGTCTGGAATTACAATCTTAAAAATAATCAATTAATAAGAATCATCTCCTTTCCAATAGGTTCGCATCCGGTTTCTGTAAATTGGAGAAGGAATCTAAAAGGGTATGATTATTTAATTTATGGAGTTCAGCATCCTCTTAAAGGTGAAAAAGATGTAATTTTAGAAGATAAAAATTCTTATATAGGATATTGGGGGCCAATTCAAATTGTTAATATTTTAGAGTCTAATTCTACAAAATAATTAAATAAGAGAATCTTTTTTGTAAAGGATTCTCTTTTGCTTTTATTCTTCTTTTATTAACTGATTTTAATGTATACTCTCTAAAGGTCTAAAAAATTTAATATTTCAATGTTTTTTTAGAAAAAACAATATATAATATATTAAAAAATAAAATAATATTGTCTTAAGGATAGATATGAAACAGGCAATTTTTAACTTATGGATGATTTTAGGGAGTTTTGGTGCTATTCTTTTAATTTTATATATTAAATTTAATTTGCATATTTTTCTATCCTTATCTATATCTTTTTTTATAGTTGCTGTTTTATATTTTTTTTATCCTTTTGATATAAATGCGGTTATTTTTCTATGGATTTTTCTTGTTATAACAATAGAAACTATCAGATATATTTTTTTTGTAGCAGATAAAGAAGAGCCTTATATTCCAAGGTATCAGCAGATAAATCATCACGGAAGAGTGATAGTTGATATAAAAAGAGGAAGAAAAGGGAAAGTTTTGCTTGATGCTCCATTATTGGGGGATGAAATTTGGCCTGCTATGAGTGATGAATATATAAAGGCTGGAGAGAGAGTAGTAATAGAAGAGATTAGGGGACAAATTTTGTTTGTTACTAAGGAATCGTGATGGTTTTAATCATATTTTTAATAATATTATTGACGCTTATTATTTTTTTATCTTTAACAGTAAATATTGTTCCTCAAGGAGAGGTTTGGGTTATAGAAAGACTTGGAAAATTTCATAGAATAAGCAAACCAGGTATTAGGATTATTCTTTTTCATCCATTTTATGAGAGAATAAGAAAGAAAGTCTCAACTAAAGATCAGATAATAGATGTTCCAAATTTGGATGTAATTACGAAAGATAACGTTATGATTACCATGAATGCTGTAGCTTTCATAAAAGTTACAAATCCTTTTGATGCAGTTTATGGAATAGTAGATTATGAGAAGGCTATTTTGAATTTAGTTAAAACCTCCCTTAGAGCTATTGTGGGTAATATGAAGCTTGATGAAGCTTTATCAAGCAGGGAAAAGATAAAGGGTACTTTGAAGCATAAAATTATAGACGATGTAGTAAGCTGGGGAGTTACGATTAGAACTGTAGAGATTGTAGATCTTCTTCCTTCTCCTTCTATGCAAAAGGCTATGGAAAAACAAGCTACTGCAGAAAGGGAGAGAAGGGCTTTGGAGATAAAAGCAAACGGTGAAAAGATGGCTAAGATTTTAGAAGCGGAAGCTGAGCTTGAGGTTGCCAAAAAAAATGCTGAAGCTCAGGAGATTTTAGCTAAATCTTCAGCTTTTGCAATAGAGCAGATAAAAAATATTAGTAAAAGCAATAGCGAAGAGATGCCTCTTAATTTCTTGCTTGGAGAGAAATATTTAGATACTTTAAAAAATCTTTCAAATTCCGAAAACTCAAAATTTGTCGTATATCCTGCCGATTTGCAAAACGCTATAAAAGGTCTTTTTAATACAACTAAAAATGAGAAGTAAAGAAAGTCTTCCTTTTGTTAAAAAAAATTTTACATTGGTTTAACCTCTTTTTAACTAAAAACCTTATAGAATTGAAATAAAAAAGAGGAATAAAAGATGTTTTTGATAAAGGATATTTCAACCTTTTTTTGGCTACTTTTAGCTTATATAGGGGCAAAATATGCAGCTTTGAATTTGGATATTCCCTATTTGGATATGAACTATATCCTTTGGACATGGAATAAAACTTTTTTTATTACTACAAGAGACGCTTTTATTATTACAGGTATTATTTTTCTTTTTATAGAGATTTATAAAGCTGCTACTATGGGAGAGTATAGCACGCAAGAGACAATTTTCAGCTTTTTTGTAGCGGTAGCTTATTTGGCTATTTTCCTTATATGGGACCAAGCTAATAATTCTGAGTTTTTTATGCTTATGCTTATGAGTTTTTTGGACGCAATAGGAGGATTCGTAATCTCTATCAATGCAGCAAGAAAGGATATAGCCGTAAAGAAGTAAAAGCCCTTTTTGGACTTTTACATTTTGTAGATAAAAGCACTATTTGTTATGCAGGATTTGATATCGGGCAATATTTTCTTAGCTTCCTCGTAAGAAGAGTAGGGTCCTATTAAAATTTTTGTAACTTTTCTTCCCCTTACGTTAGCATCATGTAAAGTTACGTTGTATCCTTTTTGGACGATGTCGTTTAGATATCTTTGTTCTGGTTTTTTTAATGCATAAGCGCCAACTTGAATGAAATACTCCCCTTCGTTTGCAAAATTTTGTTTGGGAGAGGGGGGAATATTTTTTGAAGATAGCATGGATTGTTTCATCTCTTCATGCTCTGTGAAAATATCTTTCTCTTTGCTTTCTGGCATCGGAAGCTCTTCTTGACTCATTTGAGCGTTTACGCTTTGAAGCTCGCTATCTGGAAGCGGCAGAGGTTTTGGAGTAAACTCTTCCATATTTGCCGTATTTTGAGCTAATTGGCGCATACTTGATATTGGCATTCCAAATTTATATCCCATTCCAAGATTTGTTACGACATCTGAATCCATAGTATCAAGCTTTTTTATATATTTAGCTTCAGCTATCAAATCAAAAACCGGATTTAGCGAATATTTAACTCCCAATCCCGCATCCAAAAAACCTTGAGATTTTTGATTTCCTATCTCTTTTGAGAGTTTCTCGTATCCTCCTCCTGCTAAGAAGTAGGGTGTTAGGGAGTTGTATTGAGTCGGTTCATAAACAGCGTTTAGATAAAATCTGTCTATATCGGTTTCGTTTGGATAATACCATCTGTATTTTGATTTTGAAATTCTTTCATATCCAAGTTGTAAGCCCGTTTGAGAATTTAGATAATAATTTAGATCCACTCCGTAGCTTGTTTCATCATCCAAACCGGAATCGTCATCAAAGAAATTTTGCCCGATTTTGGGAACTATCTCGTATTCATAATCTGCCGCTAAAGAGTTTAAAGAAATTAGTAAGATAGAGCTTAAAAGTATATTTGAAAGTTTCATTTCTGACACCTTTTGAAGATTTTGATAATTTTATTTAATTATACAACAAAATTATAAATCTTCATTTAAGAAATAAATAATATTTTATATTATTTAAACATTGGATATAAAATTAATTTTTAACATTTTTTAGATATAATGAGTTGATTTTAAATTGATTAGGAGATATTTTATGAAAAAAGTATTAATTTTTTTTACATTTTTAATATTTTTGTTTAGCGTTTTAAAAGCCGAAGTTTTCGATCCAAACAAAACGGTAACAATTTATGTTCATGGATTTAATAATGGAGGATACAAAAGAAAGGCTACCTATGGAGAGGATAAGTATGAAGAATTTTTTAATTCAATTCCCTCTTTTATAGGGCTTCCCACAACAAATAGAGTAGAAGATAAAAACAGGCCAAATGTAGTGGCTACAACCGACTATTACGGAGATAAGCCTCCCTCCTACTACACGGCAAAGGATATAGAGGATATAGAGGAGATTACGGCCGAATATGGGGGAGGAATACCAAGATATGCAATGATAATGGCAAAATATGCAAAGCATCTTTTAAAAAGGACAAAAGCCAAGCAGGTAAATTTTGTAAGCGGAAGTATGGGCGCTTTGGTTACAAGATGGCTTATTGAGAAAGATTACGAGCATTTAGCTTCAGAGGGGAAAATTGCAAGATGGCTTACTTTAGAGGGAGTTGTAGGCGGAAATTATGCGGCAAGCAACGATTTTTTGATGAAAATATGGGATGAGGTTGACGAACCCTCAATCGATGTGGAGCATATGAGTTATAATTGGATAAATGTCCATCTTCATAATCCCCACAGAGATACCGATTCTCCTTATCTAAAAAATATTCTGGTAGGACATGAGACTTCCACCAAAGATGATGCCAAAGAGCACGCCCTTACTATTCTTACAATGATTAACGGGCAGTATATGCCAAATGACGGTTTTCAGGTAGTTTATGATACATATTTTAACCGTATGGCTAAAGAGTCACAGTTTATGGGGCTTATGCCGACTCACTCCTATTTTCATGTAAATCATCTTCAAATAAAAGATGCCAAAGGAGCATGGGTTCAGATAGCAGCTTTTCTTCTTTCAAACAAGAGAGTTGAAATTACTTTAAAGAAAGCTGCTGTTTACGATTTGCATGAGAAAAACAAATGGTATGCAAGATTCCTTCCGGCTGAAGTTGTTTTTGATAACAGATTCTTCTCCCCTTACGCTAAAAAGAGATGGGGAATAGAGGATGCTATTTCCCAAAGAACATTAGGCGGAGGGGTGATTCCAATTCACAAATTTCATCAAGCAGGAGAAGAGAAAGAGGTTAATCAGGTTTTGTTTAACGATTTTGTGTTTCCCAATGAAAATAGTTTAAAGTTAAAGCTTAGAGCAATAGAGATAGACGCAGATGAGAGATATGGAATTTTTGAATCTTTAAAAAATAGAAAATATGACAATATCGATACAATTGAGGTAACCGTTCCTCTAAAAAACGGAGTTTACGAATACAAGGGAGAGTCGATAAAAGTCTCTTTGGAAGTTAAAGTTATAAATTATCCATTTAAACTTCTTGGAGAGGATGGAGTTGGAGGATTTGACGATGAGGAGCTTAAAAAGATTGTGCTTTGGTTTTATAAAAGCGCTTTGCAAAGAGAGGCAAGCGAAAGAGAGGTGAAATTTTGGCTATCTTATCTAAAAAAGAGACCAAATGAGATTTATACTATATCCAAAAAATTTCTTTTATCAAGAGAGGTTGCAAATAAAGATCTCTCAAGCGGTGAG
>JALVCR010000063.1 GCA_027009865.1 Campylobacterales bacterium | reverse complement strand
ACCTCTCCGTGTTCAAAGGGGCTCATTGTGCCGGGATCAACATTGATATAAGGGTCTATTTTTAACATGCTGACGTTAAAGCCTGAGTGTTTGAGGATTGTGGCTATGCTTGCTGAGGTGATTCCTTTTCCAAGGGAGCTTAAAACGCCTCCCGTTACAAAAATATATTTAGTCTCTTTTTTTCCCATTTCCGTCTCGTTTTTTTTGGGAAGTATTATATAATAGTTAGGTAAAAAAAGGACTTAAACGCTTAAAATCGGGCTGATTTAAAAACTTAGAAAATAAGGGGAATTTATGAGATTTATTATTTTGCTTTTGCCGCTTTTTTTAAGCGCTGCTTATTTAAAGCCTCTCTCTTTGGAGATATATTCAAACGCTTCCTATCTTAAGAAGGGAATTTTTCTGGATGAAAATGAAAAAAGCTTCTCTTTGGAGTTTAAAACTTCAAATTTTGTGGAATTAAAAGATATAGAGACAAATTTGAAAAAAGAGTGCAAGATAGAGGATCTCTTTTTTAAATCCAAAGAGAGTTTTTCCGATGAGCTTTCCAAAGAGATTGAAAATATTAAAAAAGAGATAGATAACTTATCGGCAAAAAAAGCCTCTTTGGAGATAAATAATAAACTTCTTGAGAGCATAAAGTTTCAAAAGGGGGATTTAAGCCTAAAAAGTATTGAAGGCATATCCTCTTTTCAAAAAGAGAAGATTTTTTCCAATCTAAAAGAGATTTTTAGCTTAAAAAAGAGGATAGAGAAGCTAAGAGAGAGACTAAATTCTTTATACAATGAAAGAAGGGAGGAAGTTTACAAAGTTTTTGTTTTAAAAGGCGTTTGCGAAAATAGCCTTAAAAATGCCGGGGAGATAAAATATCCGGTAAGAGTTGAGAGGAGGCGTCAATATAATATTTACGGGGATTTTCAAAATAAGAGCGTAACTGTTGAGAATCTTTTTTTGATATCTCAAAAAAGCGGAGAGGATTTAAATGATATATCTCTTATAATATCTTCCTATCCAAAATTTAGATCCCTCTTGCCAAAACCGTTTTATCCTTGGTATATTGATTTAAAAAGACCTCCTATGTTTTTGCAAAGCAGACAAAAAGGCATGGTTTTAAAAGAGTCTCTTTTAAAGACTTCAAAAGCATTGGATAAAATATCTTACAAAAAGAGTTTTGTAAACGAGTATTATGAAATATCTTCAATCAATCTAAAAAATTCTCAAGATAAATTGATAAATCTATCCAAAAACAGCTATAAGGCAAAAACTTTCATAGAGATAGACGGATACGGATACTCAAAACCTTTTATCGCTTTTAAATTCGATACAGATAGATTTTATCCTGAGGGCAAAGCTAAGTTCTATCTTAATAACTCTTTTACGGGTTACGGATATTTTAAAATCAGTAAAAAAACTGAAAATAAACTCTATTTTGGGGAAGATTTGAAAATCTCAGTAAATAAAAAACTGATTAAAGATTTTTCTAAAGAGCCTATTTTTAGCTTAGATAAGGTAAAAACTACTAAAATATGGAGTTATAAAATTAAAAACAATCATAATAAAAGCGTAAAAGTTAAATTAATAGAGAGAGCTCCGGTTTCCAAAAATGAAAAAATTGAGGTAAAAATTATTGCAAAACCAAAATATAATGTTTTGGAGAAAAACGGTAAAGTTATTTGGAGTTTTGTTTTAAATCCCAAAGAGTCAAAAGAGATTGTTTTTGGATATGAGATAGAAAAACCGAAAGGGTATTGATGGATATAAAATATAAACCTTTTTCTGAATATATGACAAACTGCTATATTCTCTCCAAAGACGGGGAGGATTTGATAATAGATCCCGGCAAAGGCGCTTTTGAGTGGGTTGTAAAAAATGTTAAAAATCCTTTGGCTATTTTAAATACTCACGGACATTTCGATCATGTCTGGAGCGATAAAGAGCTAAAGGAGAGATTTGATATTCCTATTTTTATCCACAAAAAAGATGCTTTCTTTTTGCAAACAGATCAGTTTTTTAGCGGTATGCCCAAAGTTAAGGCCGATATTTTGGTAAATAGCGAGGATATTATCAAGCTTGGAAATTTTGAGTTTCGGTTTTTGCATTTTCCCGGACACACTCCAGGGTGCTGTGTAATTGAATTTAGCGAGGCTTGGTTTAGCGGTGATTTTATATTTAAAGGCTCAATTGGAAGAGTTGATTTTCCATATAGCGATCCTGATGCTATGAGAGAGAGTTTAAAAAGATTTAAAATGATTACTTATGATAAAAGAGTTTATCCGGGGCATGGAGATTTTACGACTATTAAAAATGAGCAAAGAAACGTAGATTACTGGCTTAGAGTCATTTAAAAGGAGTAAAAGATGAAAAAGAAAGAACTTTTAAACAGAACGGTTAAATTCAAACAAGAGGATTTTGAATCTCATAGAGAGCTTTTTAAACAGATAAGTAAAGCTCAAAGTCCCCATACTCTTTTTGTAGGATGCTCAGATTCAAGAGTGGTTCCAAACTTAATAACTAAGGCTTTGCCGGGAGAGCTTTTTGTAGTTAGAAATATCGCAAATATAATCCCTCCTTATAGGAGCGATAAAGATTATTTTTCTACTGCATCTGCAATAGAGTATGCTGTTTTGGTGCTTGAGGTTAAAAATATACTTGTTTGCGGACATTCAAACTGCGGAGGCTGTAATGCTTTATATTATCCTGATGAGAAGCTATCTAAAACTCCCGCTGTTAAAAAGTGGCTGGAATTGGCTTTAGATGTAAAAAAAGAGGTAAAAAATTTGGGGTTTGATAAAGATTTGGCTATGAGAGAGTGGATAACAGAGCAGTTAAATGTTGTCTATCAGCTAAAAAATCTTTTAACTTATCCTTTTGTGGAGGAGAGAGTGAGAGAAAACAGGCTTAATTTAATAGGTTGGCATTACATAATTGAAACGGGAGAGGTTTTTAATTTCAATGAAGAGACTAAAACTTTTGAATTAATAAAATAGATTAATTTTTATTTTTTACTCTATATTTAAAATCACCATGAGTATTTAGATAAAACTCAAATCTTTTTGGCTGAGTTATCATAAGCCAGGCAGCGGGAGAGATGAAGCATTTTTCCTGTTTTTTTGCTTTGAAATTTGCTCTATCTAAAACTTTTAGGGGAATATGTTTTTTGCTTCCCTCTTTTGAGGATAAATCTACAAAATATTTATTTTTTTCTTTATAAAGCTCTATTTGCATTAAAGTGAAATTTTTTTTGCATATCTTCTCTTTTTGAAGTTTGGTTTTTTTATAAAATATTTTGTTTATTTTTGGAAGAGTTATGTTTTGACATCCTGTTAAAAAAATGATTAGAATAATTGTATAAGTAATTAATTTCATAATTTTATCCTATATTCTTATTTTTGATTATATCCAATTTTCCTTTTTTTAAAATCGGTAAATTTACTGTTTTATCTATCTTTTTGTATAATTTTTATAGAAAAATTTCTATTAAGGATATAGCGTGAAAATTCAAAAATTTAGCAAGATAGGTTTTATTATGGCTGCGGCCGGATCGGCTGTCGGGCTTGGAAATATATGGAAATTTCCCTATATGACGGGAGAGTATGGAGGCGGGGCTTTTGTTTTGGTCTATTTAATAACGATAGTTTTTATAGGTTTTTCGGTAATGGTTGCCGAGATGTTAATAGGAGCTTTGGGGCAAAGAGATACAGTAGGCTCTTTTGAGAGACTTGCGCCTCCAGATAAAAAATATTGGAAATATGCCGGTTTTATGGGATTTAACGGCCTTATTATCATGACTTTTTACTCTGTTGTGATAGGGTGGATTTTTTATTATTTAAGCCGTTTTTTATTCTCCCTGCCGGCTTCTACGAATGAGGCTAAACATATTTTTGATACTCTCGTTGGAAATGAGATCTATACTCAGATTTTTTGGCATACGGTTGCGGTTTTGATTGTGGGATGGATAGTTCACAGAGGAATTAAAGGTGGTATAGAGAGAATAAATCTTATTTTGATGCCCTCTTTGATGGTGATACTTTTTGGGCTTTTAATTTACGCTTTCTCACTAGATGGATTTTCTAAGGCTTGGGCTTTTATGTTTGAGCCAAAATGGGAGAAGATAAACTCCGAAGCGATAGTTAGAGCAGTAGGACACTCCTTTTTTACGCTTTCTTTGGGAATGGGAGCCATTATGACGTATGCTGCGAGTCTTCCTAAAAATTCAAATATTACAAAAACAGCTTTCATAGTTACTTTCATGGATACTCTTATAGCTTTAGTAGCTGGACTT
>JALVCR010000062.1 GCA_027009865.1 Campylobacterales bacterium | reverse complement strand
ATTTGTTCTAAGATTAGAAAAGAGAGACTCAAAGCGGGCTATTTCGCTAATTGCCGTTATCATCTAATCTTTTTGCTTCCTCTAAAATTTCAAAAGATATTAAAAGCTTCTCTTTTAATGAAAGTTTTTTTACTCCACCCTTTGTTATAAAATCTATTTCATTTAAATCACTGCCAAAATCGTTATTTTCTTTTAATACGTTTAAACAAACAGCATCAAGATTTTTTTCAACAAGCATATTTTTGGCATTCTCTAAAGCCTTCTCTTCATCCTTCTCAGCCTTAAATCCAATAGAAACAATTTCGCTTTTATCTATCGTTTTTAAAATATCTTCATTTCTTTTTAAAACAAGCGTCCACTCATCTCCAAGCTGCTCTTTTTTTAGTTTCCCTTCTTGTGGAAATTTAGGAGTATAATCGCTAACGGCGGCCGCCATAAAAAGATACGGTTTTTTCAAAATATTTTGCGGAATGCTATCATCCATCAAAGTAGGCTTTGTTAAAACGCCTTTTTTAGCCGATCTTATACAATCTGTCAAATACTCCTTCATCTCCAAAGCGCTCTCTACATCCAGCTGGTAAATCTCTTTTGGCAAATCGTCAAATTTTTTAGTCGTTAAAAAGCAAACCGAAGCTCCCTTTAGATAGAGAGCCAAAGCAAGGCTCTTAGCCATCTTTCCGCTTGAGAAATTGGATATATATCTAACCGAATCTATTTTCTCTATCGTTCCTCCTCCGGTTACCACAACTTTTCTATTTTCCCAAAAATCATCTTTTAAAAGCTCTCTAACCGTAGCAAAAAATATATCCTCCACATCAGCAAGCGCGCCTTTGCCCTCTACTTTGCAGACCAAAACCTTGCTTTGAGGCTCCACTATTTTATAATTTAGAAGTTTTAACATTTTAAAACTTGCCTGAGTTACAGGATTTTCATACATTTTTGTATTGGCTGCGGGAGCTATTATTTTGACCCTATCAAAAGCTAAAGCGCTCTGCAAAAGCAGATTATCAGCTATTCCGTTAGAGAGTTTATTTATCGTATTAGCGGTAGCGGGAGCTATTACAAAAATATCAGCCCACTCTCCAACACCTATATGGTTTAAATCACTGCTCCAATCTTCGCTCTCTTTATATAAAACTTTATTTGAGCTTAAAGCTTCAAAAGTAATCGGAGAGATAAATTTCAAAGCCTCATCGCTTAAAACGACTCTCACATTTGCCCCGGCTTTCACAAAAAGTCTAATAAGCTCCAAAGATTTGTAAATGGCAATGCTTCCCGTTACACCTACTAAAATATTTTTATTTTTAAGTAAATTATTCATAGCCGTTATTATACTCAATCACACTTCTTTTTTGAGAAAAATTTATAAAAAAATCCGGAAACTGTTTTCATTCCAAGCCTGCTTATTGCCAAAGAGCCTTTTGGGACATCCCTATTTACCGTAGTTCCCGCCGCAATCAAAACATCATCCTCTATCGTAACCGGAGCTATAATTTGCGTATCGCTTCCGACAAAGACATTTTTGCCTATTACAGTTTTATATTTTCTTATCCCGTCATAATTGCAGGTAATCGTTCCGGCTCCTATATTTGTTCCCTCATCTATCTGGCTGTCTCCAAGATAGCTTAGATGTCCTGCTTTCACACCTTTTAGAGAAGATTTTTTAACTTCTACGAAATTTCCAATATGGCTCTCTTCTATTTTAGAACCCGGTCTAATTCTTGCCAAAGGGCCTACGGAAGAGTTTATTATCTGGCTCTCTTCTATTATCGTATTTGCTTTTATATGACTGTTTGATATTTTACTGTTTTTGTAAATGCTAACGCCGTTTTCTATAATACACTCTCCCTCAAACTCTACCCCCTCCTCTATGTATATGGTATCTGGAAGCCTCATAACAACGCCGTTTAGCATAAGGTTTTTCTTTATTCTGTTTGCCATTAAAACTTCGGCCTCTGCAAGATCATATTTGGAGTTTACGCCCTTAAAATGCTCCTCTCTTACAAAAATAGGAGCTATCTTATACCCTTCTTTTTTTGCAAGCTCTATAATATCGGTTAAATAATACTCTTTTTGCTTATTGTTATTATTTAGCTTTGGAAGAAACTTCTCCAAAAGCTCTCTTTTTATCAGATAAACACCGGCATTTACGCTCTTTACCCTCTTTTCCTCATCGGTTGCATCTTTTTCTTCAACTATCTTTTCCACTTCGCCGTCTCTTATGATAACCCTTCCATAGCCGCTTGGATTTTCAAGCTCTATTACGCTCATTACGATATCTGCATCTATGGAAGAAAAACTCTCAAGCTCTTTAGCCTCCACCAAAGGCATATCCGCATTTAAAATCAAAACTTTTTCATTTTTTGGTTTGCAGTTCATAACCGCGCCGCCGGTTCCGGGATACTTTTCCAAATCCTGAATAACGAAATTTAAATCATCAAAATACTTAGATATCTTCTCTTTTATCAAATCGGCTTGATGATACAAAACTATCTCTATATCATTTGTTATCTTTTTTGCCTCTTTAATAGAGTAGTAAAGCATCTCATAACCGCAGATTTTATGCAAAACTTTCGGAAGAGAGGATTTCATCCTCGTTCCCTTCCCCGCCGCTAAAATAATAATCGATAAAGACATAAAAAGCCTCCGAATAAATTTATTTATAAATATATCGAAATTTTCCTGTAAGAAATAAATGCTTTGCTGATAAAATTTTTTTTACCAAGAATATATAAAGTTTTAATATTTCAAGCCGATATATACAAAGAGTAAATTTTTTATAAAAAATTTTAAAAATTTTTAAAAGGAAAAGAGGCAATGGATTTAGGAACCGTCATAGGTTTGGTCTTGACCTTAGCCCTTCTCTTTGGCTCAATGGCTATGGGAGTTGGAATAGGTCCATATATAGATATCCCGTCCATTTTGATAGTTTTCGGCGGAACGATAGGAGTTTTGCTGATAGCTTTTAAAATGGAGCAGATGAAAAATTTTGTCAAAATCTTTATGGTAGCAATAAAACCTACGCAATATGATTTAAACGAACTTATAAAAAAGATGGTCGAATACTCAACCACCGCAAGAAAAGATGGAATTTTGGCTTTGGAAGCGGCGGCAAACAGCGAAGAGAACGAATTTTTAAAAAAGGGACTCTCTATGGCGGTTGACGGGAATGAACCGGACACTATAAGGGAACTTTTGGAAATAGAGATGGAGCAGACAAGCGAAAGACACAAAGCAAACGCCCAAATATTCGGACAGCTTGGAGGATTTGCCGGAGCTATGGGAATGATTGGAACGCTGATTGGACTTGTGGCGATGCTTTTGAATATGTCAGATCCTTCCGCAATAGGCCCCTCTATGGCGGTAGCCCTTCTTACTACCATGTATGGAGCTATGCTTGGAAACATAGTAGGAGGGCCTATAGAGAATATCTTAAATATCAGAGATGCTGATGAGATGCTGGCTAAAACACTGATTTTAGAAGGGATTATGGCGATTCAATCGGGAGATAACCCAAGAGCTTTGGAAGCTAAACTTCTCTCTTTCCTTCCTCCAAACGAAAGAGAGAGTCAATTTGAAAAATAGGAACTATTATGGCTAAAAAAGTTAAATGCGACTGTCCCAAATGTCTTCCCGAATGGCTTGCGGCATTTGGGGATTTGATGTCGCTTCTTCTTTGTTTTTTTGTTTTGCTTCTTTCAATGTCCACGATGGATGCAAAAAAGGTGCAAGAGGCGATAGGATCACTTGCCGGAGCTTTAAGCGTTTTGGAGGGAGGAACAAAAACCGAGATAAGCAGAGAGAGACAGCAGCTTACAACTCCCATAGAAAAAACAGATGAGACCTCCCAAAAATTAAAAACCCTTCATAGAACGATTATAGAGGTAAATGAGATGATAAAAACTTCAGGAGGTCCGGAAGCTACGATGGAAGAGGGAGAAAACGGCTTTATGATAAGACTTCCAGCAAAGCTTCTGTTTAAAAAAGGAAGCGCAAAGATAGAAAACGCAGACGCCTTGCTCTTTTTAAAGAGAATTGCCCTAATTATCGCAAAACTTCCAAATGACATAGTTCTAAACGCAATCGGCCACACAGACAACAGACCTCCCGGAAAGAACTCCCCTTTTAAAGACAACTGGGAGCTATCAAGCGCAAGAGCTATAAGCGTGGTAAAAGAGTTGATAAAAGACGGGGTAAATCCAAAAAGAATGACAGCTTGCGGAAAAGCTCAATACGATCCGATTGCCACAAATGATACGGAAACTGGAAGAGAGAAAAACAGAAGAGTGGAGCTTTACTTCTTTT
>JALVCR010000061.1 GCA_027009865.1 Campylobacterales bacterium | reverse complement strand
CGGAAGCTAAAATTTTGGTAGTAAGGAAACCATGAAGGAAAAATTTTACAAAGATTTAGAAGCAATCTATAAAGAGATAGAAAAGAGAGATAAAAATTTAAACAACTATTATAAACTTCTAAAAGAACCCCACAAAGAGGCCAAAGAGATTGTAGATAGTTTTCTAAAAGAGCTATCTTTGCCAAAAAATGAAGATAGCATTATGGCGGCCTTAATGAGAATCGTAAATTTAAGAGAGGATTTTCTAACAGAAGTTTTAAAAAAAGAGGGCCTCAGCGAAAAAGAGATTATAGACAAAAAAGAGAGAGCCTATCTTTTTGTAAGCTCCTTTCATATAAAAAGGCATAAAAGTTTAATAGATTGGATAGA
Organism: Campylobacterales bacterium; assembly: GCA_027009865.1. Classification (GTDB taxonomy): domain Bacteria; phylum Campylobacterota; class Campylobacteria; order Campylobacterales; family JAADDG01; genus JAADDG01. Next base: position 3,959 of record JALVCR010000061.1, on the reverse strand, counting down.
AAAAAACTCTTTTTTAACCCCCTTTTACAGAGAGCTTATAAAAGGCGCTCATGAAATCGGAGTGGCTATGAGCGGATGGCAAAGCTCATGGACATCTCATATAATAAATGGCGTAAACAGGGAGCTTTTAGAGCTTTTTGAAGGGGATGAAGAGAAGATTTTCAATATGCTCTTTGAAAAAGAGCTTTTGGATTTGGGACACGATAAAGAGATAGCAGACAGATGTTATTCGGTATTAAAAAAAGATAAAAACGGAGAATTTATAAGCGTCCCATACTCCGTAGCTTTCAGGGAAGAGGTAAAAGAGGTTTCAAAAAAACTTACATCTCTTATAAAAAAGCTGGAAAAAGAAGAAGATTTTGTTTTTCATAAAAAAGAAAAGTGGATAGAGTATCTAAAAGCCATAAAGAGGGCTTTGCTTCATGAAAAAAGAGACGAGCTTGTATCCTACTGGGCTGATGTGGATAGAAAATGGATGGAAATTGACACTCCCATTCAAATAGGCCATCCTTTAGAATATTATGAAGACCGTTTTAAAAAAGCGGTAGCTTTGGAGTGGGATGTAAGAATTGTAAATCCCAAACTTCAAGAAAGCTCTAAAGTTAAGGAGAATATAAAAAGGTTTGCCAAAAATTGGATAGAAAATTTCAAAGAAGAATTTAGATATATTTTAGAAAAAAATTTAAAGCAGATTGATAGAACCCAGCTTTACATAAGCCGTCCGATGCTCTATTACGGAGCTGAATTTAACGGGCTATTCTCTGCTCAGGTAGTGCCAAACGACGAAAAAGTATCAAGCCAAATGGGAAAAAAGATATTTGCCTTTGCCGACTTTGTAAGAGAGAGCAAATTATCAAAACCGATTATGCTCTTAAGCGTAGAAATTATGGGAGAGGAGTTTATAAAAGAGCAAAGAGAGATTTTAGAGAAAAGAAGCTCTCTTTGGTATAAAATCTATGAAATATCTACGATAGGACACGAATTTGGCCATATCTTATGGATAGATTCCGATACTGAAAGCAAAATGAATAAAATGGGACAATTTAAAAATATAGAGGAGTTTAAAGCCACAACCGGAGGATTGCAGAGCTTTTTTTATAATGAAGAGGAGGATCTAAAAAAATATATAGTAGATGATCTTATTCAAAGAAGCGTCTCTTTGGTATCATGGATGGAAGTTGAAGAAGTTCTTCCTTACTACTTGGAAGGATTAATTCATTTGGATATTCTATTTAGCTCTAAAATAATATCTTTTGATAAAAAAATCAAAATAGACTACTCAAAATATGAAGATATGAAAAATCTTTATAACAAAACCTACAAAAATCTTACAAAAATTTATCTTTATAAAGAGGATGCTACAAATTTTTTAAATCGATTTGTAAAAAAAGAGAATAACTTATATTTTCCCATAAAAAAGGAAATAAAAGATTTCGTAGAGTATTATTATAATCTTTACAAAAGAATCGGGCAGAAAATATTTAAATAAGCAAAATTAAGTAAATATATTTTTATTTTTTTATGCTATCATTTATAGATAACTTTATAAACTATAAAGGAGAAAAAGATGAAAAAGGTTATCTTAAGCTCGATTCTTGCCCTTTCACTATTGCAAGCCGTTTCAATAGATACAGCAGATGAGATAGATACAGCGGATGAGAATATAACTCTAAGCGCTCCTCAGACTATAAAACATACGATACCCTATTTAAACAGAAATGGAAATTACAAAACTTTCGTAAAAGTTTTTAACAACAGCGATTGCGAAATAACTCCAAAAGCTATAGTTTACGGAGATAATGGAAATCATAACGACAAATATGACGCATTTCCGATTTTTACATCCCTGCTTCCAAAACACTCAATAATAATATTTGCAAATACCATTCAAACAATAGCCCAAAATTTAGGGATAGATTTGCCAGACTCTTTTGGGATGGAGATAATTTACAATTGCAAGGGAGAAAAAACTCTAAAGAGAAATCAGGTTTTTACTTTCGCTTTACAAAAATCTCCTGAGGGACAAAGAGTAATTCCAGTTTTTAGAAATTTTGACCAAAAATCTCCAACAGGAAGCGGACATATGGTGATACCTCACATTTTTCAAGAGGAGGGAAGCAATATAGGGGGATTTAAAGCATTTTTGAAAATATTAAACACATCTGATGAAAATATTCCAATAACGATAAAAGCTTATCCAGATTTTACAGGCAAAGAGCATAAAACAACCTGGATGCTTCCCAAAAAAAGAGCAACTGCCATTATGGGCGGAGATCTTTACAAAAGATTGAAAATTCCATACAATACGCCGATAGCTATCGAGATAGACGTTCCAAAAAATATAGAAAATCTATATCCAATAGCTATTCAAAAAACATATTATGGACCAAGAGTTTTGAAAGTTTATAAATTTAAGTAAGGATAGTATGAGAGAAATTTTGATAACAAACGATGACGGATTTGAGAGCGAGGGGCTGAAAGCTTTAAAAGAGGCTCTCTCGCCTCTTGGCAGAGTTACGATAGTTGCGCCGACAATGAATAAATCGGCCTGCGGACACAGTTTGACTCTATCAAGACCGCTTAGATTTGTAGAGATAGATGACGATTTTTTCAAATTGGATAATGGAACCCCAAGCGATTGCGTATATTTAGCCTTGCATGCTCTCTATAACAAAAAACCGGATTTAATAGTAAGCGGCATAAATAAGGGAGCAAATATGGGGGAAGACATAACTTACAGTGGAACGGCAGCCGGAGCAATGGAGGCGGCAATCCACCATATTCCCTCTTTTTCAATATCTCAAGTTTGCAAGGATAAATGCCAGAATATAGAAGAGCTTGGATTTGAACTTGCAAAAAAAACAGCTTTTGAGATAGCCAAAAAGATTTTGGAAGGCTCTTTCCCCCTAAAAGAGAGAAAATTTCTAAATATAAACGTCCCTCCAATTCCTTTAAATAAATGCAAAGGATATAAAATAACAAGAGCCGGTTTTAGAGTATATGGAAATGACGCTCATCTTCACAGAAATCCAAGAGGAGAAGAGTATTACTGGCTTGGTCTTCACCCTCTAAAATGGATACCAAAAGAGGAGAGAGACTGCGATTTTGAAGCGATTAAAAATGGATATATCTCGATAACTCCGATACACTTGGATATGACATCTCACAAAGATATAGAAAAATTAAACGATTGGATAAAATGAGATTTCAAAGGTGCAAAAGTCTCTTTAAAGATGATTTTGAAAAGATTAAAAATGCAAAAGTTTTGATTTTGGGAGTCGGAGGAGTTGGAGGTTTTTGTCTTGACTGCCTTTATAGAAGCGGAGTTTTGAACATAACGATAGTCGATTGTGATACTTTCGAAATAAGCAATCAAAACAGACAGATAGGCAGCGAAAATATCGGGGAAAAGAAGGTTGAGGTTTTAAAAAGACTCTATCCCAATATAAAAACAATAGATAAAAAGATAACAAAAGAGTGGTGCGAAAATTTTAATTTTTACGATTTTGACGTAGTCATAGACGCAATAGATGACTTAAATGCAAAAGTTTATATAGCAAAACACAGCTACAAAAATCTAATAAGCTCCATGGGCAGCGCAAAAAAAACAGATCCCACAAAAATAGAAAAAGCCTCTATTTGGAAAACGAAAATCGATCCTATGGCAAAAAAATTTAGAGCCCTTTTAAAAAAAGAGGGGTTTAAAGAAGATTTTCTGACCATTTTTTCAACAGAAGAGGCAAAATGCAAAGATTTGGGAAGCTTTGTAGGAGTTACTGGAGCTTTCGGCCTAGCTCTTTGCTCTTTGGCAATAGAAAAAATTATATCCAAATAGACTATTTTTTGGTAATCTTCCTATAAAGAGTCTCAGCGGATTTGGTAATTGCGCTTCTGTATAAAAGAGAGCCCCTTTCATAAATTTTAGGAGAAAAACTCCTCTTTACAGGATTGCTAAGAGA
>JALVCR010000060.1 GCA_027009865.1 Campylobacterales bacterium | reverse complement strand
TTTTTAAACTTTTTATCTTTTCAAAAATTTTATCTCTTTTAAGCTCTCTTAAATCCTCAATTGTCAGTTTGCTTCCCGGAATGATGATTAAATCGAAATATTCAAAAGAGCCGTAGCAAAAAGATATCTCTATTTGAGGGTCTGCTATTAGAGGCTCAAAATCTGTGAAATTGCTTATATGTTTTAGTTTTAAGACTCCCACTCTGATTTTTGGATTTTTGTTTTGGGCATAGTTTAACATACTTTGAGAATCTTCAAAAAAGAGATTAAAATCAAAATAGGGAACCACTCCTAAAACAGGTATCTTAAAACTATTTTCTATTATCTTAATGCCTTCTTTAAAAAAGGAGACATCTCCCCTAAATTTATTTATAATTACTCCTATTACGTTTTTTCTCAAATCCTCTTGCAAAAGATTGTAAACTCCCCAAATTGAAGCAAACACTCCGCCTCTTTCTATGTCGGCTACTAAAACTATTTTGGTTTTGAACTCTTTTGCTATGAAAGTGTTTGAGAGGTCTTTGTGCAAAAGATTTAATTCAACAGGGCTTCCAGCTCCTTCCGCTATTACGATATCAAAATTTTTATCAAGATATTTAAAACTATCTATGACCGCCGGTTTTAGAGTATCCATCATTTTAAGATATTCTCTAAAGCTTATCTCTCCTTGCATTTTGCCTTTTAAAACAAGGGATACCTTCCCTTTGGATGCCGATTTTAGCAAAATTGGATTTAGATGATAAGATGTTTTTATAGGAATGATTTTGGCTTGAAAATATTGAGCCGTTCCTATTTCCGAACCATCTTCGCATACTCTTGCGTTGTTTGAGACGTTTTGAGCTTTAAAGGGGGCTGTTTTGTATCCTCTGTTTGATAGGGATTTTGCCAAAAATGCAGTTATTAGAGATTTCCCGCTGTCTGAGCTTGTTCCAAAGACTGAGAGATTATGCAAAGATGGCCTTTTTTAATTTTTTTAGATCCTTTTTGCTCTTTACGGCAAACCTTGCGTATCTTTTATTTAAAAAATCGAAATTATCGCAGTATCTAACTAATATTTTCTCTTTTTTTAATCTTTTTTGCAAAATTTTTATCTTTTTTCTTTTTGATTTTGCTAAAACGAAATTAGCTTTGGATGGATATATCTTTGAAAACAGATTTGATTTTTTCAAAATTTTTTTTAATCTTTTTTTGTTTTTCTTTATGCTTTTAAGAGTTCTTTTTCTATGTTTTTTATCTTTTAACGCCCTTTTAATATACTCTTCGTCAAATTTTGAAATATTCCAGATAGGGGAGTTTTTTTGAATCTTTTTTATATTTTTTGCATGTGAAAATATAGCTCCGACTCTAACTCCGGCCGCTGCGTAGAATTTGGTAAAAGATTTTATGATAAAGAGTTTTTTATATCTTTTTATGTAAGAGATAGCCGATTTTTTATTTGCAAAATCTAAAAAAGATTCATCTATTAAAACAGTGCATTTTAATTTTTTCCATAATTTTAGATATTTTTTTAGTTTATAGTATTTTCCATCAGGAGTGGAGGGATTTGTGAAAATTATCAGGGAATTTTTTAAAGGCTTGTTTTTTTTAGAGAATCTATTTATCAATTTAACTTTTTTAGCCTTAAAAGCTTTTTTATACTCAAAATATAAAGGGGCATAGAGAGTTATTTTATCTTTTTTTAAAATATTGCTTAACAGATAGATTGCTTCTGTTGCTCCGTTTGATAGAAAAATATTTTTAGGTTTTATCTTATATTTTAAAGATATCTCTTTTTTTAATTTGACATATCTAAAATCGGGATAAGCAGAGAGGCTCTTTTTTGATATTTTGGTTTTAATTTTTGGCATTATAGGATTTATGTTGGATGAGAAATCTACAATATCTTTAGGCTTTTTTTTAAGTTTTTTGGCAAACAAGTATATATCTCCGCCGTGAGCGCTACCCTTCATCACACTCCCTCATAGCCTCCATCCAGCTTAAATTAAAATTTTTCTTAATAAACCCCTCTTTGTGGGGAATCGGGCAAAAGGAGCAGTCTTGATGAATAATTTCATTTGATTTTATTTGAGAGCTAAATCTTGAATTTATAGAGCAGTAGCTTTTTATTTTTCTCTCTTTGTCGTTAAATCTAAAGTATGGGCATCCGCAAAAGTAGCAGTTTAAATCCTCTATATCGTGGCACTTTTGATTTTTTTCAAACAGAGGGCAGAAGTCTTTCTCTTTCTCTTTTAAATTTTCAAAAGAGAAATATTTTATAATCTCTTCTTTGTTTAATCCCTCTTTTAGAAGTTTTTCTACAATTTTTTGATGTTTCTTTGAATGCTTCTCAAACCAGCTTTTATAACTCATCCGTTAATTTATCAAATCCTAAGTAAAAAGAATATAAAATTCATCCTCTCTAAAAGCTCTTTCGGGGTGTAGCGCAGCCTGGTTAGCGCGCTACCTTGGGGTGGTAGAGGTCGCGGGTTCAAATCCCGCCACTCCGACCATGTTCGTTTTTAGATTATTATAATTTCAAAACGATTTTAATTGCTATAATCTACATCGCCTCTTCATAGAGTTTTTCAAACTCTTTTACAAAAGGTTTTGCGAAATCTTCCCCTTTAACGACTATTGAATTTTCGTCATTTCTTGTTTCTGCGGCGTTTGAGAAGTTGTATGAGCCAGTCAGCGTTATGTTATCGTCTATAATCAATACTTTATGGTGCATTTTATAAGGGTTTGAATCAAGTTTCACATCTATTTGATCGTTTATTAAATTAGCGTATTGAGAATATCTGCTTTGGCTTTGGCCTTCGTCTAAAATGCCCTTTATCTCTACTCCCTCTTTTAATTTTTCGCTCAAAGCCTCCTCTATTTGGGATTTTGTGAAGCTAAAGAGCATAAATTTTATCGACTTTGTAGCGCTTTTTATAAGAGGCAAAACGGCGGATTTTAATACTTTATCTTCCGGAGCGAAATAGATATCAAACTCCATCTCATTTTTAACTATTTTTTGGGGAGTCTTATTTTTGATTTTGTATCCTCCATTAAACAGCTCTTCAAACTCCTCCTTATAGCAGGCTGCTATTTTATCTCCAAAAATCTGAACAAAATTGTTATTATTTCTATAGGCTCCGTAGAAAGTGAGATTCATTGAGCCAGTCCATGTCTGATTTGAGTCTATCACTATAAATTTGTTATGCATAAGAGAGCTTCTGTTATCCCCTTTTACCGGGATGTTTGCTTGTATCAATTTTTTAAAAGAGTCCCAGTCAAGATTTGAACTATCGGTTACCACTCTGACTTTAACCCCTCTCTTTTTTGCGTTTACGAGAGATTCTACAATATCTTTTAGAGATAATTGATAAATTGCCAAATCTACGCTTTTTACCGCCTTGTTGATAGCCGATGTTATATTCTCGTCAACCCCTCCTTTATATCCTTTGAAATTTTCTGGATTGCTAAAATATATATGATAAAAGGATATTTTTGAAAAACTGCACTCATAAACAAACGATCCGTCAAGCGAAAGCGGCAAAATAAGAGTATTAAACTCAAACTCTCTTGCTTTTTTGCAAAGATTTTCCCTCTCTTTTTTGCTGTTTATATACTTTTTTTCATACTCTATCTCTAAGACAGGCTTATTTTGTTTGATAAAGGGAGTTAGTTTATCGCATTCATTATATTCAAAACACTCTTCGTTTACGGCAAGATCAAAATAATCTACAAGATCCTTTATCTGATCCAAATCGTTTTTTAAGGCTATAAAAAGCCCTTTTCTATGGGCATATCTTGCAAGAGATTTATTAAATTTTAGCTGATCTTCATAGCTTATATCAAATCCCGTATCATTCTCATACCCGTTTACGTTATCGGCTTCAACTCCATCACATCCTTTGTTTAAAGCCAATAAAATCCTATCTTTCATAATGTTTAATACATTTTCGCTTCTTATATCAAGCCATCTCTCTCCTTCCCATCCTTCAAGTTTTTTGCCTATTTCGCTCTTTTTGAATCTATCCCTATCTTTTCTCCAATCCTCAAAAGAGCCGGCTGAGAAGTAGCACATAACCTTTTTGCCCTTTTCATGAAGCTTTTTTATAGTCTCAGGGGAGGTGTCAAACAGATCGATATAGTATAGTTTTGCTTTTTTGTTTAGATTCAGTTTTCCTTGAAGCTGAATATACCAGCTTAGATTTTTATAAAAAGAGACTCTCTCTTTTTGGAAAATAGAATCTTCCACAAGCTCTTTAAACTCTTTTGAGTTTAGAAAGCTCTCTATTACCGCCTTTTTGCCTTTTTGGGAAAGCTTTTTTAGCCAAAAATCCTCTCCCTTTTTGTCGCTTT
>JALVCR010000059.1 GCA_027009865.1 Campylobacterales bacterium | reverse complement strand
TCGGCTCTCCTAAGCCTATTGGGGAGTTTTCTATTTTTACTAAAACTTCTCCTCCTATTGAGTCGTGAGATTCTTTTATTTTTAAAATAAGCTCTTTTTGCCTAATTTCAGCATCTTTATCAAGAGAGTATATTTCACTCTCTTTGGCAAAATTAAAATCTATATTTTCAGCCTCGATATCCCCTATTTTATAAACTCCGCTTGAAATTTTTATATCAAGCTCTTTTAGCATTAGTTTCGCTATCGCTCCGGCGGCCACTCTTGCGGCGGTTTCTCTTGCGCTGCTTCTGCCTCCCCCTCTGTAATCTCTTATTTGATATTTATGCCAATATGTAAAATCGGCATGTCCGGGTCTGAAGAGATCTTTTATATTTGAATAATCCTTGCTTTTTAGATCTTTATTGAAAATTACCATAGCTATCGGAGTTCCGGTGCTTTTCCCTTCAAAAACGCCGCTTAAAATCTCTACCTTATCTTCCTCTTTTCTTGCCGTGGCAAATTTGTTTTTACCGGGTTTTCTTCTATCAAGCTCTTTTTGTATAAACTCCTCATCTATTGAAAGATTTGCCGGAACGCCGTCTATTACGCATCCTATCGCTTTTCCGTGCGATTCTCCGAAAGTGGTTAGAATAAATCTTTTTCCAAAACTATTCACTAAATTCCTTTTCCAAGATTTCCAAAGCTTTTTGAGCAGCTTTTTGCTGAGCGTCTTTTTTGCTTTTTCCTTTTGCTATTGCAAGTCTTCTTCCCTTTACGCTTACCTCTATTTCAAATTCTTTTTTGTGATCTGGTCCAAAAGAGGCTATCATCGTATATTCGGGGGTTGTTCCAAATTGGGCTTGAGTTAGTTCTTGAAGAGTTGTTTTGTAGTCTCTAAAAATACTTTTTAGATCTATTTGGGGATAAACCTCTTCTAACAGTTTTAAAACTATCTCTTTTGCCCTTTTAAGTCCCGATTCCAAATATATAGCTCCTATGATAGCCTCAAACGCATTTGACAAAAGAGAGGGCTTTTCCCTGCCGTGATTATTCTCTTCGGCTAAAGAGATAAAAATATATTTTCCCAAATCTATCTTTTTGGCAAGCTTTTCAAGCCCTCTTTCGTTTACCAAAGATGCTCTAAGTTTTGAGAGCTCTCCTTCGTTTACTTTGGAGAATTTCTTAAAAAGATACTCCCCTATAATCAAATCGATTACAGCATCTCCCAAAAATTCCAATCTTTCGTTATTGTAAGGCTTTTTGTAGCTTTTGTGTGTAAGCGCCTCGATTATCAGATTTTTATTTTTAAACTGATAATCCAAACTCTTTTCAAGCTCTTTTATATCATTCATCTTCCACCTTTAATTTTTCTGCTTCCTCTTTTGCTATTTTGTCGCATTTTTCATTCTCGATATGTCCGTTATGCCCTTTTACCCAAAAGGCTTTTATTTTATGAGGAGAGGATATTTTAACAAATTCTTTCCACATATTGGGATTTTTTACCCCTTTAAAGCTCTTTTTTATCCAATTTTCAAGCCACTCGTTTATTCCTTTCACAACATAGCTGCTATCACTGTATATCTCAACTTCGCAAGGCTCTTTTAAGGCTTTTAACGCTTCTATTACCGCTTTTAATTCCATTTGGTTATTTGTGGCGTTTTTTTGAGAGCCTTTTATTATTTTTTCATGGTTTTTATATTTTAAAATAGCGCAGTATCCTCCTTCTCCCGGATTTCCAAGAGAGGAGCCGTCGCTAAAGATTGTTACCTTTTTCATTCTCTCTTCTTACTATTTTTGGGATTATGTAGGCCGAATCAAAAGAGTAGCAGTGAGGACATCTGTAAAAAAAGAGCGGAAATACCTGTTTGCATTCTTTACAGATATACTCAAATCTTAAATCGGCTCTGTCATATCCTCTGTTTTTTAATTTTATTAAAACATCAAGCTCGAAAATATCGCTTTTATCTGCTCTTTTTACAATGCCTCTTGCGCTTAATATCTCTAATAGAGCTTTATTGTCTGTATCAGCTAAAACAATTCTCTCTTTTGGAAGATACCATAGGATATCCATAACCTCATAAAAATTAAAAAAGGATATCTCTTTAAATTTCAAATCCTTTTCGTTTCTGCTTATAAACTCCAGCGTAACTCTTTGAGCCGAGAGGTTCTTTTCACAAAGTTTTAAAAGCTTTTTTTTCTTATCTAAATATGATAGTCTCAAATCGGTTATTATACCCAAAGCTTTTATATATTCTTTCTGCTTTTTTACATCGACTCCCAATTCTTCAAGAGAATTTAATATTTCTAAAACTCTGTTATATTTTCTAAGTTTGTCATAAATAACAAGAAGATATTTTAAAGCCTCTTTGTTTCTTGGATAGTATTTAAGCCCTTCCAAAAAGGTAATCTCGCTTCTTTTTAAAAAACCGGCTTTAAAGTAAAGTTTTCCAAGCATTGTAAATATTTGAATTTTTTCTTCTTTGCTTTCAACTCTTTCAAGAAGCATAAGATATATCTCTATTGCTTTTTCATACTCTCCCTGCTTTTCGTAAAGAAGAGCTATTAAAATAATTGATTCTAACGAGATATTTTTATCTTTTGCAAAAATTTCGTATTCTAACAAATCTTTGTTGGTTTCAAATTTTTTTATAAAATTTTTAATCTGATTATTCTCTTCTTTATGTTTGTAAATACTCCACCAATAACTTACAAAAGATATTATAAAAACTATTAAAAAAAGAATAATAATGCTAAATAGAGGATCGTGATAATTAGTAAAAAATATTTCCAAATTTCTATCCGATAATAAAATTTAAGGTTATATTATATCAAACTATCAAGAGTCTTTAAAATGAAGGGGGAAGAAGTTTTTTATCGTTTTTTTGAAGTTTTTAATTTTGCTATAATAAAACAAAAAAGGCTAATGATGAAAGCTTTGCCAATTGGGATTCAAACTTTTAACAAAATTAGAGAAGGAGACTATCTTTATATCGATAAAACAAAAGAAGCGCTCGATTTAATAAAAAATTATGAATATGTCTTTCTCTCCCGCCCAAGACGCTTTGGAAAGAGTCTCTTTTTAGATACGCTAAAAAATATCTTTGAAGGAAATAAGAAGTTTTTTGAAGGACTTTATATTTATGACAAATATGATTGGAGTCAAAAATATCCCGTTATTAAAATTGACTGGAGCGGAAATTTTAAAACATTGCAATTAACGGAGGATAGAACTTTTGAAATTTTAAGAAATAACCAAAAAAGACTTGGAGTAACTTGCGAGAGCAAAACGCCAGGGGGATGTCTTGAAGAGCTGATTATTAAAACTTATGAAAAATATAATCAAAAAGTGGTTGTTTTAATTGATGAGTATGACAAACCGATTTTGGACAATTTAGATAATATCGAAAGAGCAAAAGAAAATAGAGATTTTTTAAGAGGAATTTATATTCAACTAAAATCAAATGACGCATATTTGCGCTTTGTCTTTTTAACGGGAATTTCAAAATTTTCCAAAGCTTCAATTTTTAGCGGGCTTAACAATCTTGAAGATATCTCTTTAAATCCTGATTTTGGAAATATTTGCGGTTATACACATGAAAATATCAAAAATGAATTCTTTGAGTATTCTAAAGATTATGATTTAGAAAAGATTAAAGAGTGGTATAACGGATACTACTTTTTAAAAGATAGAATCTACAACCCTTTTGATATTTTGAAACTTTTTAAATATAAAATGTTTAAAAATTATTGGTGGGAGAGCGGACAGACCTACTCATTAATCCAGATGCTAAAGAAAAAGCGCTACTTTATCCCTGAGCTTGAAAATTTGATTGTAAGTGAGGATTTAATAAATTCATTTGAGATAGAAAACCTAAAACTTGAAGTGCTTTTGTATCAAGCGGGGTATTTAACGATTGATAAAATGGAGTATTATGAAGAGTTTGAACTCTATAACTATAAATTAAAAATTCCAAATAAAGAGGTGCAAATTTCATTTAATAATTTGGTTTTGGAATATTTGACCAAAAAAGAGTTTAACCCAAAAGAAAAAGTTGCGCTTTTGATGATTTTAAAAGAAGCAAAACTTAATGAATTTAAAAAAGCGCTTGAAGTCTTGTTTGCTTCAATTCCTTACAATAACTATGTAAAAAATGAAATAGGCGAATATGAGGGATATTATGCAAGCGTTCTTTATGCCTATTTAGCTTCATTAGGAGTAAAAATAGTAGCTGAAGATGTAACAAATGTTGGAAGAGTTGATTTAACTCTAATTATTGCCGATAAGATTTATATACTTGAATTTAAGGTGGGTTCAAATGAAGCTCTAAATCAAATAAAAGAGAAAAAATATTACAAAAAGTATTTTAATGAAAATAAAG
>JALVCR010000058.1 GCA_027009865.1 Campylobacterales bacterium | reverse complement strand
TAAAGATTTGTTTGATAGAGCATATCTGGAGGTCGAGATAGACGATTTTATTGAGACTATTCCTTTAAAAAGAGGAGTTTATGAAAAAGGTTTTATAAATTATGGAATGGACGAGATTATTGAGTTTAAATTTCCAAGAGAGAGAGTGGAGGGGAAGAAAATGGGATTTAAACTCTTTAAAGAAGGCAAGCTTCTTCAGGTAATTCCTCTCTATAGCAAACTTGAAGTAAAATTTGGGAATGAATCTTTAAAAAATTGGTATGTATAAGGGTATTTTATGAAAAAGAGCGCTTTACTTTTGGGAATTCACTGTCATCAGCCGGTGGATAATTTTAGCGAAGTTGTAGATGAAGCTATTAAAAAAGCTTATAAACCTTTCTTCAAAGAGGTTGTAAAATATAAAGATTTTAAATTTTCCGTTCATTATAGCGGGTGGCTTTTGGAATATATAAAAGATAACGATAAAGAGCTTTTCTCTTTGATGAAAGAGGCATCCTCTTTGGGGCAGATAGAGTTTTTAAGCGGCGGCTATTATGAGCCTATTTTAGCTTCAATACCTTCCAAAGACAGAGTGGCTCAAATAGAGAAGTTAAATAAATTTATTAAAAAGAATTTTGGACAAAAGCCAAAAGGTTTATGGCTTACCGAGAGGGTTTGGGATAGCTCTATAGTTTTGGATCTTAAAAAGTGTGAAATAGAGTATGTGGTTGTGGATGATTACCATTTCATAAGCGCCGGATTTGATAAAAATAATTTAAACGGATATTTTGTAACGGAAGAGAGCGGAGAAGAGATAAAAATTTTTCCAATAAATAAGACTCTAAGATATATTCTTCCCTTTAAGCCGGTAAAAGAGGTGGTTGAGTATCTTGAGGGCATAGCCGATGAGAGGGTAAATGCCGGGGTTATTTTTGATGACGGGGAGAAGTTTGGAATCTGGCCGAAAACTTATGAGTGGGTTTATGAGAAGGGATGGCTTGAGGATTTTATTAAAAGCGTTTTGGAAAATGAGAAGATAGAGACGATGCTTTATAAAGATTATATTAAAAATTTCAAACCTATCTCTTTGGCTTATCTTCCGACTACCTCCTATTTTGAGATGGGCGAATGGTCTTTGAGAGCAGATGATGCTTATGCGCTTGAAAAGATGAAAGAGAGAATGCTGAGTGTTGGGGAGAGTGAAGATTATATAGAGAAATTTCTAAAGGGAAGTATTTGGAAAAATTTTCTTGTTAAATATCAAGAGTCAAACAGAATCCACAAAAGGGTTTTAGAGCTTTCTAAAAATTCCAAAAAAAATGAGGAATATAAAGAGAATCTCTATAAAGCTCAAACAAACGATGTTTTGTGGCACGGAGTATTTGGTGGAATTTATCTTCCTAATTTAAGAGACAATGCTTACAGATTTATTATAAATTGTGAGAATTTAAGATATAAAAAAGATAGAATTGAAATTAAAGATATCAATTTGGACGGATATGAAGAGGTTAAGCTTGTATCCAAAGATTTGATAGCCCTTTTTGAGAGTAAAAATGGCGCTCAGCTTGTGGAGTTTGATTTAAGGGATAAAAAATTTAATCTTCAAAATACTCTTACAAGATATAAAGAGGCTTATCACGAAAAGATTTTGCAAAACGATTTTAATCAAAATTTTAAAACGGAAGATGGAATAGAGACTATTCATTCAAATGATTTTTCCAATTTGCAAAAGTATAGAGATTTATTGAAATTTGACTGGTATATTAAAAACTCTTTTATAGATCATATAACCGATTTTGGATTTGATTTGGAAAAGTTTGATAGATGCTCTTTTAACGAATACGGGGATTTTGCAAATCAGCCCTTTTTAATGATAGAAGATAAAAAGGGGGCTGTTTTTCACAGAGAGGGCGGAATTTATAAAGATTTTAAAAAATATAAAACTGAGATTGTAAAAAAATATAGGCTAAAAGATAATATCTTAAAATTTTCTATTTTTATAGAGAGCAGCAGCGAGGAAGAGTTTTTATATTTTAGCGAATTTAATTTCCATTTTGCCTCTTTGGATGATATAAGAATAAATGCTGAGAAATTTTCCAAGAAAAAAACAGAAAATCTAAATGAGATTTGGATAGAGGATATCTATACCGATAAGAGAATTATTATAAGAAGCGATAAAAATTTTACTTTGTATCAAACCTCTATTGACTCCATCTCTCAAAGCGAGAGCGGTTTTGAGGTGATAAATCAGGGAGTATCTTTTGCTTTGGCCTATCCTTTTAAAGAGTCTTTTAAATTGGAAGGGGAGATAGAGATAACTCCTCTTTTAGGAGAGTAAGTGTCGGAGATTAGATTTTGCCCGCTTAGGGGAGAGAGGGTTATAATAGCTCCAAACAGGCTTCACAGGCCAATAGATTTTGCTTTTTGCGAAAAAGAAAGAGAAAATATTAATGAGTGTCCTTTTGAGAGAGGAAGAGAGAATTTTACTCCAAAAGAGATTTTTTCTTTAAAAAACGAGAGGGGGGAGTGGCTTGTTAGAGTCGTTCCAAATTTATATCACGCTTTAAGCGTAGAGAACAGAAAAAGATCTTTTAGGGACGGATTTTTTGAATATGCCGAAGGATTGGGCGCTCATGAAGTCGTTATAGAAACGCCTGATCATTTTAAAAAGATGAGAGATTATGACGTTTTTGAGTTTAGAAATTATCTTTTTGCCCTAAAGAGCAGATATATCGATCTTCAAAACGATAAAAGACTTGAGTATATATCTATTTTTAAAAATCAGGGGTTAAATGCGGGAGCTACTTTAAGACATCCCCACTCTCAGATTATAGCCACCTCTTTTATTCCAAAGGATATAAGAGAGGAGATAGAGAGAAAAAGAGAGTATTTTAAAAAACATAATAGAGCTTTGATGGATGATATCATAAATGAAGAGATTAAAATAGATAAAAGAGTTGTTTCTAAAAATGATGATTTTATAGCTTTTTCTCCTTTTGCATCCTTTTTTCCTTTTGAAATTTTCATAGCTCCTCTTTTTCCAATCTCTTCAATAGCTTTGTTGGATGAAAAGAGACTCTTTTCTTTATCTGAAATTTTAAGAGATATTTTTAAAAGATTGTATGAAGTTTTAGGAGATTTTGATTTTAATCTTATTTTCAAAAACTCTCCTCCAAAAACTAATCAAAGAGATCCAAATTTCTTTTATGAGTTGAATGATTTTTATAGATTTTATATTCAGATAACTCCTCGTCTTTATAAGTTTGCAGGTTTTGAGATAGCTACAAAGATGCATATAAATCCTCTCTCTCCAGAGGAGGCTGCGGATAAGTTAAAAAATATTTAAAAATTCAATTAAGATTGTAATTTACCGATTTATCATCAGGATAAATCTCTTTTTAGTAAAAAATTGGATAAAATCCGTAATAATAAAAATTATAAAAGGTAATTGGCTATGAAACTCTATATCGATTACGGCGGAACCCATTTTAGATATCTTATAAAAAGAAATCATGAAATAGTATCTCAAAAAGTTATAGACAGCGATAAAGTTGATTTGATAGATTTTTTGGAAACTAAACTGACTGAACTTGAGGATATAGATTTTATAGGAATATCTTTTGCCGGACAGGTAAAGGATGGAGTTATCCTCTCTTCTCCTAATATCGATATAAAGCACAAAAATATAAAAGAGTATATTGAGTCTAAATATAAAGTAAGACTTGAGATAGAGAATGATTTAAAATGCGCTCTTTTAGCTGAAATGGATGAGCTTGGCAAAGATAAGAGCATAGTTTTGTTTTACATAGGAACAGGCTTTGGAAGCGCTTATTGCGAAGATGGGGAAATTATTAGAGGAGTTAACAATTTAGCCGGCGAGATAGGGCATATTCCATATAAAAAGGCTCCTTTTAAGTGCGGATGCGGGAAAGATGACTGTTTAGAGCTTTATGTATCGGGAATAGGATTAAAAAAGTGGGTAGATTATTATAATCTTCAAATTGAGCCTACTTTAGAGGCTTTAAGAGAGAGCTCTTTAAAAGAGGCAAAAGAGATTTTGAATAATTTTTATGAAGGTTTAGCTTTTGCCACCTCCTCTATAGTTACCATTTTAAATCCGGAGTATCTGATTTTGGGAGGGGGCGTTATAAAAAATAATCCCGATCTTTTAAATTTTGTTCAAAAAGAGGTTTCTAAAAAGGCTTTGAATAAATCTTTAAAGGATTTAAATATATCTATTTCAAGATTTGAAAACGCCTCTTTGGAAGGTGCAGAAAAATTAGAAAAATATACAAGGAAGTTTTACATGAGCCATTTTGATATAAATTATGATGAGAAATACAGCACTAAAGTTGCATATTTTAGTATGGAGTTTGCGATTCATCAAGCACTAAAGATATATTCTGGAGGACTTGGATTTTTGGCCGGTTCTCATATGAGAAGCGCATATGATCTTAAACAAAACGTTATAGGCGTGGGAATACTTTGGACATACGGATACTATGACCAGGTAAGAAGGGAAGATGGGAGCATGGCGGTTTCTTATATTTCCAAAAAGTATCACTTTTTAGAGGATCCAAATGTAACGGTAACTGTTACTGTAAATGGCAAACCGGTATTTGTTAAAGTTTATCTTTTAAAACCTGAAACCTTTCAATCAGCTCCCGTTGTATTATTGACAACAGATATAGACCAAAACGACTACTTGGCAAGAACGATAACAAAAAGACTCTATGATGGTAACCATGAGGCGAGAATCGCTCAGGAGATAGTTTTGGGAATAGGGGGAATCAAGGCTTTGGAGGCTCTTGGAGAGGAGATAGATATATACCATATGAACGAAGGGCACTCCATTCCTTTGGCTTTTCATCTGTATAAAAAGTATGGGAGCGTAGATGAAGTAAGAAAGAGACTTGTTTTTACAACCCATACTCCTGAAGCTGCGGGAAATGAGGAGCATAATATCCATTTTCTCCACAGAATGGGATTTTTTGGGGATTTGGATTTGGATACCGTAAGAGATATTACTCAAACTTATGATGATGTCTTCTCTTTGACTCTGGGAGCGCTTAGGCTTTCTAAAATTTCAAACGCCGTTTCCAAAATACACAGTAAAGTAGCTAATGAGATGTGGGGCAAATATAGCGGAATTTCAAAAATCATTCCTATTACAAATGCGCAAAATAGGCGTTACTGGCAAGATAAGGGAATGATAAGAGCCCTTGATGAAAACCTTGATTATGAAATAATTTTAAGAAAAAAACATTTAAAGAGAATGCTTTTTAATGTGGTAGCCGATCAGACCGGAAAGATGTTTGATCCAAACGTAATTACTATAGTTTGGGCAAGAAGATTTGCCGAATATAAGAGACCTGGACTTTTAAAATATGATTTTGAGAGATTTATAAATCTTGTAACAAGAGAGAAAGAGCCGGTTCAAATTATCTGGGCGGGAAAACCTTATCCCGGAGACGAGATGGCTATCGATCTGTTTAATGAGCTTGTTTATATTACAAAAGATTTAAAAAGAGCTACCGTTTTAACAGGTTATGAGCTTGAGCTTTCGGCTATCTTAAAAAGAGGCGCCGATGTTTGGCTAAATACTCCAAGAATTACAAGAGAGGCTTCCGGAACAAGCGGAATGACTGCGAGTATGAACGGTGCGCTTCATTTCTCAATTCCCGACGGCTGGCATCCGGAGTTTGCAAAACATGGAGTAAACTCTTTTGTCATTCCAGGATGCGATCCATCTCTTCCGATAGAGGAACAGGATAGATTGGATAATAAAAATATGATGGATATTTTAGAAAACGAAATCATTCCTCTCTATTATAGAGATCAGGCCAAATGGGTATGGATGATGAAAAATGCTATGAAAGATATAGTTCCATATTTTGATTCAGACAGAATGGCTCATGAATATTACGAGAGGATGTATAACTACAAATATCTACCGTCCGAAAATCGTAGCAAGCACTCTTCTGCTGCCCCCAGAGTCTCTATGTTCATTTAGATAAATTCCTTGCCACGTTCCCAGCGCAAACCTTCCGTTTGTTATGGGAACGTTTAAGCTAACTCCCAAAATAGAGCTTTTTATATGAGCTGGCATATCGTCGCTTCCCTCTAAAGTATGTGTAAAATATGGCGTATCTTCGGGCACTAAATTATTAAAATAGTTTTCCATATCATATCTAACGGAAGGGTCGTAATTTTCGTTTATCGTCAAACTTGCGCTTGTGTGCTGTAAAAAAAGATTTGCCAACCCCTCTTTGATTTTGGAAATTTCCGGAAGATTTCTCTCAAGCTCTTTTGTGATTAGATGAAAGCCCCTTCTTTTAGGTGTTAATAGGATACTCTTTTGTAAAAAAATCATTTATTTTAAACCTTTCATAAAAATGGTAAAATAACATCTTAATATTATACCAAAGAGGATTGATGTTTTCTTTTTTAAAGAGATTGTTTCCACTTTTTGTTTTGATTTTGATAATTTCTGGTTTATATCTTTTTTTAAATAAAAAAATCTATATAAAGGATGATATAAAGCTTATATCTTTTGCCCCTTTAAGCGGTCTTAATAAAGATATTTCCATTTCGTTTTATAAAGGGGTAAGAGCCTATTTTAGATATATAAATGAAAAAAGGATTCTTTCTAAAAAGATTGATTTTACTTTGATTGATGATAAAGGAAAGAGCGATATAGCTCTATCGGTTTTAAAAAATATGGATAAAAATGAACCTTTTGCCTTTTTTGGTGTTTTTTCTCCATGCATTTCCAAAAAGATTTTAGAAATCTATTCAAGCAAAACTCATCCCTTTTTTATGCCCTATTGCTCATTAAAAGAGTTTGATACATTTAAAAATTATTTCTCTATAACTAAAAATATTGAAGAAGAATTGGAAAAACTCATAGAATATTTAAAAGAAAATGATATAAAGAGAGTTTCTATTTTTTATGAAAACAATTATTGTTTTAATGAAATTAAAAACAAGCTTGAAATTCTTTTAAAAAAAGCTCATATAAATTGGGTTGATAAAGCCTCTTATATAGCCGATACCTTTTTGATAAATGATGCTTATGAAAAATTGGCAAAAAAGTCTCCAAAGGCAATATTTTTACTCTCTTTTTATAGGGGGGCTTCAAAATTTTTGCAAAAAGCAGAAGATGATTATAGATTTTTAGATACTATTTTTTTAGCTCCCTCTTGTATAGGAATAGAGGCTTTAAGAAAAGAGGTAGAAGGGATGGATTTAAATTTAATAGTATCAACTCCTATTTTTCCTGTAGATTTAAATAAAAATCTAAAAATAGAGTATGAAAATATTATGAGTATATACTATCCCAAAGAAAAACCAAATATAGACTCTTTTAAAGGATTTTTATATGCTAAAATTTTTGCTTTGGCTCTGGAGAACTCTTCTTCTCTTTTATCGTTTAAAGATATTTTAAACTCCTTGAAATCTATGCCCTATATTATGTATAATAGGGAGTTTTTGGTGCAATTTGTAGGAAAAGATAATAAAATCAATAAAATTTATCTTCTTTATCTAAAAGATAATAAATTTATTCCTTTACAAGAAGAGTGATGAAGACAAGATATGGCGATATAAGAAAAAAGACTTTTTTGCTTCTTTCTATTCTTACAATAAGTATTATCTTTGTGGCTTTTTTATCTTATTTGAAACTTTATACAATAAAAGAGAGTTTTGATATTTTATATGAAAAAAGAATTTTCCCGGTTATTAAACTTGAGGAGATAAACTCTATTTACTCTTTACAGATTTTAAAAACTATTGAAGAGATGAAGAAAGGAAATATTACTCCTTTGGAAGCGGAAGAGAGTGTGTCTGCTGCTAAAGAGAATATAGATATTTATTGGAAAGAGTGTAAAAAAGCTTTATCAAAATTTAAAGATGATGATAGTTTTGAAAAATTTTTATTTGACAATTTGAAATGTTCTTTTGAAGGAAAGTCAAATTTACAATATGATTTAATAAGTGATATAGAATTAAAGAAAAAAGAGATGTTTAAGATTTTAACTCAGGCATTTTTATTTTATGAAGATGGCAATATACAAGAAGGAGAAAAATTATTAAAAAAATTGGATAAACTGATAGA
Source organism: Campylobacterales bacterium (assembly GCA_027009865.1). Lineage (GTDB taxonomy): Bacteria > Campylobacterota > Campylobacteria > Campylobacterales > JAADDG01 > JAADDG01. The sequence goes on along the minus strand of JALVCR010000058.1, from coordinate 6,501 downwards.
TTCTATGCACTCCTCTTTTTCTCAACTAATAAATTACAATCTTGAATGTATATCTATTTTAAAAGAGAGAATATATAAATTTTACGAATCAGCCGGTATGTGGATGCTATTTTTTACTATTTTTATAGTTTTTATAAGTATTTGGTTTTCTTTTAGAATAATGAAACATATTGAATGTATAGCAAAAAGAGCCGAAGAAGTTGCATTAGAGAAAGACAGGGAGCTTCAAAATCTAAAAAGAGAGCTTGAAGAGAAGATTAAAAGAGAAGTTAAAAAGAGCAGAGATAAAGATCAGATAATGTTTCAGCAGGCAAGACTTGCCGCTATGGGAGAGATGATAGGAAATATAGCTCATCAATGGAGGCAGCCTCTAAACGCTCTTACTATTTTAATTCAAAGTTTTGCCACAAAGCAGATGGTTGGAGGATTAACTCCAGAGTTTGTGGAAAAACAGGTTGAAAAAGGGATGGCTATAGCAAATAGTATGTCTAAAACTTTGGATGATTTTAGAAATTTTTTTAAACCAAATAGAAAAAAGGAGCTTTTTAGCATAAAAAAAGCGATAGAGGATGCTTATAACTTTTTTAAACCTATATGCGACAAAGAAGGAATAGAGGTTAAGATAGAATGTATAAAAGATATTCAAATAATGGGATATCAAAATGAGTTTACGCAAGTTATTTTAAATCTATTTACAAACGCAAGAGATAACTTTGTAGAAAAAAAGATTGTCGATAGAAAAATAGCCATAAAGATTGAGAGAAAAATAACTCCGATGCCGATAGCCTTTATTATTTTTACCGATACGGGAGGAGGAGTTGACGAAAAAATTATAGATAAAATTTTCGATCCCTACTTTACCACCAAGCATCAATCCGCCGGAACAGGTATAGGATTGTATATGTCAAAACAGATTATTGAAATGCAGATGGAAGGTAAAATTATAGTAAAAAACGTTACAAAACGTTTCGATAATAATAATTTATACCGCGGAGCACAATTTATTATAGCAATTCCTATAAAATAGCTGCAAAATAAAATATATTTTAAAATTTTTTGGTATAATCACGCTAAAGATAATTTTTTCTAAAGGTGAGGTAAATGTATCTAAACAATGTTATGGATTTAAATAGTTTAAAAGACCTTGAATTACTTTATGTTGAGGACGATTTAGACGTTTTAAATCAGACTAAGATTATTTTAGACGATTTCGTTAAGAATATATATGTGGCAAAAGATGGTAAAGAGGGTTTAGAAATTGCTTTAAATAAACCTATCGATATTATTGTAACCGATATCAATATGCCGAATATGAACGGTATAGAGATGATTAAATCTTTAAAAAGAGAGCATAATAAAGATATTCCGGTAATTATAACAACCGCTCATACTGATACCGAATATCTTTTGGACGCAATTGCCTTAAAGGTGGACGGATATATCATAAAACCTATCAATATGAAAGATTTAATAAATACTATTTATAATGTGATGCTTCCAAGAATCCAGAAAAAAGAGCTTGAAGGCTGCGCTCACGTAGTTGATGCTTTAGCTACTCTAATAGGCGGAAAGAAGATAGAGATTTTAAAATATATTATTGACAATCTTGATGAGGATAATGTATTTTATGGCTCCTATCATGATATTATCACCGAGCTTAATGTTTCCAAACCGACAGTTGTAAATATGTTCAAACAGCTAATAGGAGCCGGTATTTTGGAAAAAGTTAAAAATAAAGTTTACAGATTCAAAAGGCATGATTTTATAAAATAGATTAAATTGGGCGGCGATCTTTTGCTACTTATGTAGTAAGAAGCTTTTTATCTTTATGATATAATTATCCTTAAAAAAATATAAAAGGAGATTTTATGGATAAGATAAAGGTCGTCTGCCCAAATTGTGGCGCGGTAAACGCTATTCCTGCAAACAGAGAGATAAAAAAAGCAAACTGTGGAAAGTGTGGATACTCTCTTTTAGATACCCATCCCGTAAACTTAAATGAAAGTAATTTCAATCATTTTATTGAAAAAAACGATATACCGGTAGTAGTCGATTTTTGGGCTCCTTGGTGCGGTCCTTGCCAAATGATGGCTCCAAATTTCGAAGCGGCCGCAAAAAGCTTTCCTTTAAAAGCAAGATTTGCGAAACTAAATACTGAAGAGGCTCCGGGCGTTGCCGCAAGATATGGTATTAGAGGGATTCCAACGATGATTATTTTCAAAAACGGACAGGAAGTTGCAAGAGAGTCTGGGGCGATGGACGCATCTACTATCGCAAGATGGGTTTCTCAATATATATAAATGGTTATCGTAAATCTTTTGATAGAGTTTGAGCTTCCTTTTGTATCGGGACTCAAGGGAAGAAGAGCAGTTTTAAACTCGATTAAAGAGAGATTGAAAAAATTTAACGTCTCACTCTTGGATATCAGTGGAGAGTATCCAAAAGAGGCCGCTTTAGCGGTCGCTTTTTTGGCTTTCAATGAATCAAAAGCAAAAGAGATGATTAACAAAATAGAAAATTTTCTTTTTTCACACTACCCCGAATACTCGTTTAATCTAAGTTTTGAAATTTTATAAGTTTACGAAAAGAAATAGTTTTTAAAAAAAATCTTTTAAAATTAGCTTTATAGATAAAACATAATTTAAATTAGACTAAAATAAATAATTATTAAATATTCAATTTAAAGGCGGCAAGTGACTACAAAAGAACTTTTTTTCAAGCTCTTATCTTTTAAAAGCATAACTCCAGACGATGACGGAGCGTTTGAATTTATCAAAGAGTATCTAAGCGATTTTCATACGATAGAATTGGAAAAAGAGGGGGTTAAAAATCTCTTTTTGTATAAGAAATTCAGCTCCGGCCCTCATCTTTGCTTTGCCGGACATATAGATGTCGTTCCTCCGGGAGAAGGGTGGGATAGCGATCCTTTTAAACCGGTTGAAAAGAGTGGATATGTTTATGCAAGAGGCGCTCAGGATATGAAAAGCGGAGTTTGCGCTTTTTTAAAAGCTTGCAGAGATACAAAATATTATCCGGGAGTTTTATCTATTCTTTTAACAAGCGATGAAGAGGGAGATGCTAAATACGGAACTGTAGAAATGTTGAATTATTTAAAGGAAAATCGCTTTTTGCCCGATTTTGCTATTGTAGCCGAACCTACCTGCGAGAAATTTTTCGGAGATGCTATTAAGGTTGGAAGAAGAGGCTCGATTAACGGAGTTATAGAGAAGATGGGAATTCAAGGGCATGCGGCTTATCCTGAGAAGGCTAAAAATCCCATTCACAAAGTAGCTCAGGTTCTTCCCTTTATGGCGGGTGTGGATTTAGACGAGGGAGATGAGTTTTTTGCTCCGAGCAAATTTGTCATAACCGATATTAGAGCCGGAATGGAGGTTACAAATGTAACTCCGGGCAAACTTAAGATGATGTTTAATGTAAGAAACTCCACTAAAACTACAAAAGAGGATGTGGAGAGATTTGTTCATAAATATTTTAGAGGAATGGATTATATTCTTACGATAAACGAGTCGGCGAAACCTTTTTTGACAAAAAGAAATTCTCCCATTGTCCATCATCTTGTTAAAGCAATTGAAGAGAAAACCGGAATCTATCCGAAATTAAGCACTGCCGGAGGAACGAGCGATGCGAGATTTTTTGCTCAATTTGGCGTTGACGTGGTTGAATTTGGAGTTATAAACGACACAATTCACGCTCCAAACGAGAGAGTTACAATGCAGGAGGTAGAGGATTTAGAGGATGTTTTTAAAAAAGTAATAAAGAATTTTCAAGGAGAGTAGAGATGGTTAGCAATGAGTTTTATTTTGATGCAAGAGGTGAAAAGGAGAGGATAAAAAGAGCTTACGAAGCTTTAAAAGAGGAGAGAGAGAGTAAAAGAGTTGGATACTACAATCTTCCAGATGATAGGGAAATGGTGCAAAAAATAAAAGATTTTTGCGATAATAGCGAATTTATTCAAAATGAGATGCAAAATATAGTGGTTGTAGGAATAGGCGGCTCCTCTTTGGGAACTAAAGCCATTCATTCCATGCTTCTTCACAGAAGAGATAAAAGAATCAATCTCTTCTTTTTGGAAAATCCAGATCCAGTGGATATTGAAAAAATCTTAAACAGAAAAAGCAAAACAAGAAGAGTTAAAAGATATAATACTTTTTTTATTATGATTTCGAAATCGGGAACCACAATTGAAACTACTTCCATTGGAAAATTTTTGATGCAAGAGTATGATTTTAAGCTTGACTCTTGGGCGTTTAAAGATCAAAGCGCAATTATTACCGATGAAGGTTCCCCTTTGGATAAATTAGCCAATGAATATGGGCTTAACGTTTTTCATATTCCTCATAATGTGGGTGGAAGATTTTCCGTTTTAAGCGCTGTGGGGCTTTTGCCTCTTTATATGGCAGGATATGATATAGAGGCTCTGTTAGAGGGCGCAAGAGCTATGAGAGATGATTTTTTTGAGAGAAAGATGGATGATCTTGTCGTAAAAGCTATGTTTTATGTCGATAACAAAGATAGATATCCTATGAATGTTTTATTTTCATACGCAAGCGAATTTAAACATTTTAATGAGTGGTATGTTCAGCTGTGGGCTGAATCTCTTGGAAAGATAGATAAAGATGGAAACAGGGTAGGACTTACTCCAATTCATCTAATAGGAGCCATAGATCAGCACTCCTTTTTGCAGCTTATCGTGCAAGGCCCTTTGAATAAGACCGTTACTGTTTTGAAAGTAAAAGATTTTGAAAATGATATGATAATCCCGGATATCTCCATTCCCTATTTGGAAAAGACAAATTTTGTAAACGCAAAAGAGTTTCAAGAGCTTTTAAATGCCGAGTGCGACGCTACCGTGCAAAGTATGATAGATCAAAATGTTCCGGTGGATTTATTGGAAGTGGATAGGTTAAACGAATATAATGCCGGCTATTTGGTTATGTATTTTGAGATTTTAACTTCGCTTGCCGGATTTTTTCTAAACATAAACACTTACGACCAGCCGGGAGTGGAGTTTGGCAAAAAAATTTTAAGGAAGAGGTTTGGAGCGGAATAGTTTTGTAGTATTTACCGATTTGGACGGCTCTTTATTAAATCATGACGACTACTCTTTTGATGACGCAAGGGAGATGATAGAGTTTTTGAAAGAAAACTCCATCCCCCTTATTATAGTAACAAGCAAAACAAAAGATGAGGTTTTAAGACTTCAAAAGCTTCTTAAAATAGACTACCCCTTTATCGTAGAAAACGGAGCGGCTATCTTTTTTAGAGAAAACAAAGATTTAAAAGAGATAACATTGGGAGAGAGCTACAAAAAGATTAGAGCTTTTATAGAAAAGGTAAAAGATAAATATGAAATCAAAGGCTTTAGGGATATGAGCCTTGATGAGATTATCGCCTATACCGGGCTTGAAGAGGAGATAGCAAGAGTCTCTTCAAAAAGAGAGTATAGCGAGCCTTTTTTGATAAAAGATGAGAGAAAGCTAAGCGAAGTTGAGAAGCTTGCCGAAAAGGAGGGGCTTAAAATTATGAAGGGGGGACGCTTTTACCACTGTATGAGCGTAAATCAAGATAAAGGCAGGGCGGTTGATATTCTGTTAAATATGTATAAGAGAAAAAATCCCAAATTAAAAAGCATAGCTTTGGGAGATAATTATAACGATATACCTATGCTTTTGAGAGTCGATATCCCCGTTTTGATTCCAAGATACAACCATAAATTTATCGATTTTGACAAAGAGGGGCTAATTAGGGCTAAGTATCCGGGATCTAAGGGATGGAGCGAGGCTTTGGAGAGGATATTTGATGGATTTAAAAGATAAAGCAAAAAGCATCTTTCTTTATGCCGTAGATTCCGTAAAGCCAAAAAATGTTATACAAAAAGAGCATCTCTTTAAAAAGCCTTTTTATCTTTTTGGAAGCGGAAAAGCTTCGATAGAGAGCGCAAAAAGAGTAGAAGAGATAGCATTTGATAATATTTTGGATGGATTTGTCGTCTGCAATTACAAAGAAGATTTAAAAAAGTGTGAAGTTTTTAAAAGCGATCATCCAATTCCCACCAAAAACAGCATAAAAGCTGCGGAAATTTTGATAAAAAAGCTCTCATCTTTAAAAAAGGGCGATAGGTTTATCTATCTTTTATCGGGCGGCTCTTCGGCTTTGGTTGAAAAACCTGCTCCTCCTATCGCTTTGGGAGAGTTTCAATATCTTACCAAACTTCTTTTATTAAGGGGAGCTTCCATTTGGGAGATAAATGCCGTTAGAAAGCATCTCTCTTTGGTAAAGGGAGGAAGGCTTGCAAAACTGACTGATGCTAAGGGAAAAGTTTTGGTAATAAGCGATGTGCTGGGAGATTCTCTTGAGGCGATAGGCTCGGCTCCTTTCTATTTTGATAAGAGCACCTTTTTGGATGTGAGGGATATATTAATAAAGTATGAAATCTGGGATGAGATTGAATCTGTTAAAGAGGTTGTTTTAAAAGGAATC
>JALVCR010000057.1 GCA_027009865.1 Campylobacterales bacterium | reverse complement strand
CTTTTTATATATTTTGAAAGCCTCTTTATAATCTTTTGTGGAAATGGAGAGTTTTAAAATAGTATCTTCAAGCTTTTTATTTTTCTCTTTTTTGTATATTTTCATATACTCTTTTAAAGCCTCTTTGCTTTTGCCGCTCCACAACAAAATATCGGCAAGCCTTTTTCTCCAAAGAGTATCAAAAGGCTTCTTTTTTAGAACCTTTTTTACCACTTTATAAGCGTTTTTTAAATCTCCGTTATAGATGAAAACTTCATAAATCAGCTCTTCTAAAGAAGCCTCTTTTGTTCTGTTTTCATCTTTTGCAAAACTCTCATCTTTTGTGATAAAAGCATCGGGAGAATATTTTTTATAAAAAGAGAGTTTTCTTAAAATATCATCTTTTTTCTTTTCGCATTCGCATCTTATGGCATAACCTTTTTTTGTTTTTACAATTTGGCACTTTTTTGGAAATTTCTCTTTTTTTATATCATTTAAAGGCGTTTTACTAAATGAGGCTATCTGAATCGTATAGCACAAATTTTTCGAAAATAGAGAAGTTATAAAAAGCATTAAAATAAAAGCCGATTTCATCAAAAACCTTTAGAGATTCTTTGTTATAAAATCGGCAAAAAATCAAATATATTATTACCTGATTTACTGTATTTTCCTTTTAGGAAAAAGTTTTAAATTTTTAAAAAAGCCTTCCTATTTTTCTAAAACCAAAAATATAAACAACCGCCCCAAGTCCCAAAACTCCCGCAAAATATGGCCAAAGATCAAAAAAATCGGTTCCTCTGAAAAATATGCTCTCAGTCGCCTCTATATAGTATCTAAGAGGAGAGAAAAGAGAGAGAAACTGCAAAATAGGATGCATTGCGTATATCGGCGTCCATGCTCCGCTTAGAAAGATTATCGGCATCATTATTATAATGGAAAGCTGTGCTACCTGCATTACATTTTTTGAAATAGCCGCTATAAAAAGCCCTATTCCTCCGCTTGTTAGGGCATAAAAGAAGCTAAGAAGCATAAAAGCGAAAAAAGAGCCGTTTAAAGGAGTGTCAAAGGCTTTTAAAACCACAAATCCCAAAGATAAAATTATCCCCATCAAAACAATAAATACCTGAGATAAAGATTTAGCCAAAATAATCAATTTAGAATCTATTGGAGTTAAAAGCATTATATCCCATGTCCCATCCTCTTTCTCTTTTACAAATACAACCGCCGTTAAAATTACAATCAAAAGCGTAATGACAGACAAAAGCTCCGATAGAGAGAGAAAGTATCTGTTATCTGAATTTTGATTAAAAAGTTTATGAGTTTTTATCTCTATTGGAAAGTTTAAAGAGGAGAAATTAAGAACTATATTTTGAAGATAGCTTAAAGTAGTAAAGGCTGTAGCTGCGGCAGTGGAATCAAGCAAAACATCTATTTGGCAATCTCTTTTTAATCTGTAATTTTTCTCAAAATCATTTTCAAAAATCAGCCCCACAACTATCTCTTTATTAAAAATGGCTTTGCTTAAAGCCTCTTGGGAATTAAATCTTTTTGGTTTTAAAAATTCGGGAGCGTGAAAGGAGGATAAAATTTTCTGGCTTAAAACTCCGTTTGAGTAATCCACATATCCTACCGAGACGTTTTGAGGTTTTACTCTGATACCCTCTCCCGCTATATAGACATCTATGGTAAAAGAGTATAAAACCACCAAAACAAGCCCGTATGATCTAAGAAAGCTTAAAAGCTCTTTATTGAAAATTACAAAAAAAGCTCTCACTTTAGCTCCTTTCTTAAAAGCAAAACTCCCAAAAGAAGCAATATTAAAGCATAAAAAAACAAAATAGAAAGAAAAAGCACATTTTTAGAAGAAGCAAGCCCCTCTCCTATCAAAAACGTATCGTAAATTATGTGATTGTAATACATAACCGGAAAAATGTGAGCCTCTATATAAGACTCTCCCCTCATCGAAGATATGGGCATTAAAATACCCGAATATAGAAAACCCGGAATTATAGTAATAATAATGGTTAAAACTACCGCGACTATCTGCCTTTTTGTAACCACCGAAACAAGCATCCCTATTGCCAAAGAGATTAAAATATAAACTTCAGAGCAAAACCAATAAAGGGCAAAAGAGCCTCTAAAGGGAACGTTGAAAATATACTCAGCTATCAAAAAGAGTATAAAAATATTTAAAGAGTGCAAGAAAAAAGCCGGAATTATCTTAGCCGTTAGAAATTCTATCTTAGTAACCTCTGAAGAGTAGAAATTAAAAATGGTTCCTCTCTCCTTTTCCTTAACTATAAGCAAAGCTGCCAAAATGGCGGGGGCCACAAGCAAAACCAAGCCAATAAGACCCGGAACTATCGCATCTTCATCCCTCATAGCCTGATTAAAAAGATTTCTATTATTTATTTTTATCAATCCTTTGGGATTTATATTGTATTTTGAAGATATCTCATAAGCTGTATTTAAAATGACTCCCTGAACATAGCTCTCCATCGTAGTTGCCCTAAGAGGAAAAGAGCCGTCTATAAAGACTCCTATTTCGCTTTTTTGGGAGTGTAAAATCCTTTTTTGAAAAGATTGGGGAATAATTATCAAAATATCCGTTTTAGCCCTTTTTATGCTTCTTAAAGCCTCGTTTTCGCTCATATAAGAGACTTTAGAATTAAAATATTTAGAATGGGAGAGTTTCTCTATCAAAATTCTTGAAAAATGGCTTTGATCGTTATCCAATATCAAAACTCTTGCATGGGTTACCTCCATTCTGATTCCATACCCAAACAAAAGCAAAATCATAGAGGGCATTATATAGACCATAAATATCATTTTCGATCTGATAAGCTCCAATATCTCTTTTTTCATATAAGCTTTTATTACGCCAAGATTCATTATTCCTCTTTATAGTAGCTTAAAAATATCTCTTCAAAACTCTTTGCGTTTGGATGTTTTTTATAAAGATTTTCTACACTATCGTCCGCTATCTTTTTGCCTCTTTTTAGCAAAACCACCCTGTCGCAATACTCAGCTTCGCTCATATAGTGAGTTGTAACCAAAATAGAAATCCCCCAGAGCTTTTTTAACTGATGCAGCATCTGCCAAAATTGCGCTCTTGCTATAGTATCGACTCCGGAAGTTGGCTCATCCAAAAACAAAACAACAGGCTCGTGCAAAATAGCCGCCGTTATTGAAAAGCGCTGATTTATTCCCAAAGGAAGCTCTTTTGGAAAATTATCCATATATTTGTAAAATCCTAAAGCTTTTGAATATTTTTCTATCTTTTCCAAAGCTTTTGACAGGGAGATTGAGTGCATATTGGCAAAATACAAAAGATTTTCCCTAACCGTCATATCGTTATATAAAGCAAACCTTTGGCTTACATAGCCTATCTTCTCTTTTAATCTCTTTCTATCCTCCCCGCTTTTTATTCTTTTATCAAAAAGATAAAGCTCTCCCTCATCTATTGGGTAAAGCCCCAAAAGCATCTTTATAAAAGTGCTTTTGCCAGCGCCGTTTGCCCCAAGAAGCCCCAATATCTCGCCGCTTTTTAAAATCATATCTATATGATCGTTTGCTATAAAATCTTTAAATCTTTTTGTAAGGCCGACCGCTTTCATAACTATCTTTGGAATTTCTTCTCTTTTTTCCCTTTTTTGAACTTTTATTTTAGGAATAGGCCCTTTTTTTAAAGCGTTTACGAAAAAGAGAGCTTCAAGAGTCGGCTTTGCGTAAGAAGCGTTTAAAGAAGTCAGGGAGTAGGTTTTTTTATTAAAACTAAAACATCTCTCCTCTTTGCATTCTGTTAAATCATAAGTATATCTCTTTACGCTCTCTAAAAGCTCATCTACGCTTCCTTTTGCTATTATCTCCCCTTCATCAAAAAGATAGACTCTATCCATTCTGGAAGCTTCGTCCATATAGGCGGTGCTAACTAAAGAGATGGTATCTTCTTTAATCTCTTTTAAAATCTTCCAAAGCTCAAGCCTGCTTAAAGGATCGACTCCCGTTGTCGGCTCATCTAAGATAAGAAGTTTTGGTCTGTGAATAAGAGTGCATATTAAAGAGAGCTTTTGCATCATTCCGCCGCTTAGATTTCCAGCTCTTCTGTCTCTAAACTCAAAAAGCCCCGCCATTTTCAAAAGTCTCTCTTTATACTCCTCAAACTCCCTATCTTTTTTTATATTTCTGATATCTGCAAAGAAATTTAGATGCTCTTCCACGCTTAAAAGCTCATACAAAACAAGACCTATTCCTTGGGGCATTAAACCGATATCCGCTTTAATCTTTTGAGCCTTTTTTGGATTATTGTAAGAGACGTTTTGATAGACTATCTCCCCTTTGCATCTTAAAACTCCGGCTATCGCGTGCATCAAAGAGCTTTTGCCAGCTCCGTCAGCTCCTATAAAACCTATT
>JALVCR010000056.1 GCA_027009865.1 Campylobacterales bacterium | reverse complement strand
TCCAAGCGTAATCGTAGCCGATTTTTCCAAACTCCCAGAAGATGCAGATTTTAGATTGGAAGATATCAAATACACAATAGGCAGCAAATTTAAACAAAGATATATGATTCCTGCGGTGATAAACGGCAAAGAGGATTTTAGGCTCGGAAATTATCAGTGGAACTCTCAGACAAAAAAATGGCAGCATTTTAAACCTTGGAAATATTGGTATCATGATGCCTATCCTCATGACAATAAAAAATTCCCCACATCAAATACTTGCGATGGATGCCATTTTACCGGCTATATGTCAAGAGAAAAGAGAGTGGAGATGGCTATTGCTTGCGAAAGCTGTCATGGTCCCGGTTCAAAGCACTCAGAAAATCCAAAAAGCGCCATATATAAAGCCACTATGTCTGATCCCATAAGGGCTACTGAGGTTTGTTTGCAGTGTCATTTAAGAAACAGAGACAAAAGGCTTCAAAAAAATCCAGATATCAAATCCTTATGGATGGAGGCTAAAGATTATCCTTTCGGATTTGAACCGGGGAGAGCTCTTATAGATTATAAACTTGCCGCTCCTTTTATTTTCGGAGAAGAGAGCAAAGAGTTTTGGCCAAACGGTGCGGCTAAAAAGAATAGAACTCAAGGAAACGAATTTGTAAGAGATGCTATGTATTCTCACGGAATAACGTGCATAAACTGCCACGACCCTCATAAACTTACAAATACGGCTCAAAAGCCAGAAGGCAATAAGCTTTGTATGAAGTGCCACGATTTTGGTTCCGTAATTGGTCCTCATCAAAAAAATCTAACAGCCCATACCCATCACAAAGGCTCTTCAAAAGGCTCTCTTTGCATAGAGTGCCATATGCCAAAAACTGGAAGACATACCGGAAAATCGCCTCTTACGGTCAGGTCTCATATGTTTAGATTCGTATCTCCTTTTGAAACAAAAATGTTTAAAATGCCGCCTGAGACAAACGCATGTTTTGCCTGTCATAAAGATAAAACTTTAGACGAGCTTCAAAAAAATCTTGATGATTGGGGAATGAATAGCTGGAGGGATCAAGAGGTTTTAAGCCGTTTTCTATTGAAAAAAGAGAAATAGTAAAAATTTTATGATTTGATTATAAGATTTGAGTCTATGATTTTATTTAAAAAGTTGTGAGTGTGTACCGATTCTTAAAAGTTGTAATGTATTGTTTTTAATTCTATAAATAACCAATAAATCACCACTAATATGAAATTCTCTTGTATCTTGATATTCGCCGCTTAGAGTATGATCTTTAGCTTGGGCTGGGAGTTCTCGACCTTCCAACAATAAGGATATATAAACAAAAAGTTTTGCTGTATTAGTAGAATTTAATTGTGCTTTTTTGAGATCTTTACTAAAAACTTTATGTACGGCTATATCAAGCACCAATCTCCTTTTTAAGTTCTTCGATGGAAACTTTACTCATGTTTTTACCTTCTCTTGCATCTTTGATTGTTTTTATGGTTTCATCATTTGGAATCTTGATATCAAAAGGAATTCCTCTTTGCATAACTACTTGTGCTAGAAAAATATTGAAAGCATCACTTAATCCCATTCCATATTGTTTGAAAATATCTTGTGCTTTACGCTTAATTTTAGCGTCTAAATAGACGTTTGTTCTTACTTTTTCGCTTATAGCAGCCATTTTTATACCTTTATACAGTTTTTACAAAGTATAACACATATTGTGTGTTTAGTCAAATTGGATGCAGTATTGCAAAATGGGAAGTATTGAGACAAAAAAATATAAAATAGAAATCTATTAAGAATCTAAATAAGGAGATAAAATAATAAAAGTAGTCTGAATTGGTTGCGGGGGGAGGATTTGAACCTCCGACCTTCGGGTTATGAGCCCGACGAGCTACCGGACTGCTCTACCCCGCGATATGAGGGGAAATGTGGATGGGGTGGAGGGATTCGAACCCCCGAATGGCAGGACCAAAACCTGCTGCCTTACCGCTTGGCGACACCCCAATCTCAATTTGGACTGAAATTATAATCCATTTTTTTTGCTTTGTCAAGAGTCTTTGGATATAATCTTGCAAAAAATTTTGGAGAAATATATTATGCCTATAGAGAGAGTCAAAAAAGCGATTGAAGATATTAAAAAAGGCAAAATGATTGTCATGATAGATGACGAGGATAGGGAGAATGAAGGGGATGTGGTTTATGCCGCCACTTTTTCTACTCCCGATAAAGTAAATTTTATGGCAACTTATGCAAAAGGGCTTATTTGCGTCTCTTTGACTAAAGATATAGCCGATAGGCTAAATCTTCATCCGATGGTAAAAAATAACGACTCCTCTTATGAGACGGCTTTTACCATCTCTGTGGATGCAAGGGAGTGTAGCACCGGCATATCGGCTTATGAGAGAGATTTGACAATAAGGCTTTTATCCGATTACAACTCAAAACCGAGCGATTTTGTAAGGCCGGGGCATATTTTCCCTCTGATTGCAAAAGAGGGGGGGACTTTGGTTAGAACCGGCCATACCGAAGGTTCTGTCGATATCTGCAAACTTGCCGGTGTTGCTCCGGTGGCTGTAATTTGCGAAATTATGAAAGATGACGGAACTATGGCAAGAAGAAAGGATTTGGAAATTTTTGCCAAAGAGCATGATTTAAGCATAGTGTATATTTCAGATATCATAGAATATAGATTAAAAAACGAATATCTTGTAAAAACAATTGCTCAATCAAATACGAAGTTTTTAGGATGCGATGTTGTCAGAGTAGATTTTTTGGATCATCAGGAAAATCACCATATAGCCTTTTTGTTTAAAGATAGAAAAAAGGAGGCTTTGGTTCGCTTCCATCATATAGGAAGAGATTTTGATTTTTTAACCAAAGATAATAATTTTAACAAAATGATGAAATCGGTAGAGTTATTAAAAAAAGAGGGGGGAGCGCTTATCTTTTTGGATAGCAGTGAAAATAAGGAAAAAAGCGAAATGAGAGATTTTGGAATAGGGGCTCAGATAGTAAAAAAGCTTGGAATAGAGAAAATGAGAATTTTGGTAGGCTCTAAAGGAAAAGAGTTTATAGGAATAGGGGGATTTGGGCTTGATATAGTAGAGGAGATAGAAATTTGTTAAAAAGATTAAAATTTTTTTCACAATTTTTCCACATTTGGGCATTATAATTTCACTTATCCTTTCGATAGGAAAAAATATTTAAGGAGATCGAAAATGAATAAAGTTTTAAAATTAAGCGCGGCTATGATTTTTGCTACAGCGGTAAGTGTTTTTGCTATGGAAGCGGCTCCAGTTGATGCAGCTGTAAAAAAAGTTGAAGAGAAAGCTGCTAAAATTATTGGAGAGAAAAAAGCGGACGCTAATAAGAGCGTAGAGAAAGCTGAGAAAAAAGTTGAAGAGAAAGTAGAGAAAAAAGGCGAATAATTAAAAATAAGCCATTATCATCCTAACCGTCGGGATTTCCCGGCGGTTTTAATCAAAAAATAGTTTTTTAAAACACTCCTTTGTTTTTGGAAAAAGAGGCGTCTTTTTGGCGTATTCTTCATAACTTTTCCCAAACTTCCTTTTACATTCCATCTCTTCTAAAGTTAAAACCATAAAAATTATGAAAATCATCTCAAGAGGCGCTATTATCGTTATAAATGTGGGAGAACCTATTATAAGAGAGAAAGAGAGAGGTATTAAAGTCAGCCCAAAAAGCATAGGATGTCTTGTGCATTCATATATCCCTGTCGTTACGAGCCTATTTGTCTCAAGTCTTGGTAAATCTCCCTCTCTTCCTTTTCTTTTAAGCTCCCTGCCTCCCGTTGCCGCCGCATGGAAGGAGAGTTTCATCAAATAAAGCCCTATTGGAAGAGTTATTAAATGAAAATAGGGATTTAAAAAAAGATTTCTAAAGTGATTTAAATCATTATAAATCGATATAGATAATCCCCCAAAAATCATAACTATCCATATAAAGATTCTGATTACTACCGAAGGCGTGGTTTTTAGTTTGATAATCACTCCTTTTTAAATTCTAATCCATCAAATAATATTCAAAACAAAATTTTACTCTCTTTAACTGATTTTGGTCAAGATATAAAAGCAGCATTATTTTTGAAGTTAATCCAAATCCCCTGATTGCAAGATAAAGTCTTGCTCTCTTCGAGCTTGTGGGATGAAATCCCACTCTCTATGAGAAAATCGGGTCAAAGTGTAAGTCTACTAAGCTTCAAGCTACTGCTGGAAATATCAAGAGTCTCAATCCCCTGCTTGTGAGACGAAGTCTCACTCTCTTCGAGAAAATCGGGTCAAAGTGTAAGAATACGAGAATCTATTTATGGGACAAGCTCCATTCTTTAAGTCTCAATCCCCTGAAAATCGGGTCAAAGTGTAAGGCTCCAGAAGCTCAAGCTCCAATGGCTCCAGAAGCTCAAGTCTCAATCCCCTGAAAATCGGGTCAAAGTGTAAGGATAAAGCCTGTAGTGATGTTACA
>JALVCR010000055.1 GCA_027009865.1 Campylobacterales bacterium | reverse complement strand
GAGGGGATTGTTGGATATTGATGATGAATTTTTAAAAAAATTTTATATCTAATCTCTTCCCTTCTTCTATTTTTTCTTCCCTAATCTCTTATAATTTATAAATTATTTTATAATTTTGCCGATATAGATTCGTATTGAAATTAAAAAAAGGTAGGAGATATGAAAAGACCCGTGCCTAACAATAACGAAAAGGAGCTGGATAAAAACGATTTTATCGTATCCAAAACCGATTTAAAAGGCAGAATTATATATTGCAACAAAATTTTTATAGAGCTTGCAGGATATGACGAAAAAGAGCTCTTAGGTTCCCCTCACTCTATTGTAAGACATCCCGATATGCCCAAAATAGTTTTTAAACTTCTATGGGAGAGAGTGCAAAATAAAAAAGAGATTTTTGCTTATGTAAAAAATCTCTCAAAAGACGGGGGGTATTACTGGGTTTTTGCAAATGTTACGGCCACATTGGACGAGAATGGAAATATAAGAGACTACCATTCGGTTAGAAGAAAGCCAAGCCAGAAGGCTATGAAAGTTATACCGTCTCTTTATAAGGAGCTTTTGGAAGTTGAGAAAAGAGGAGGTATAGAAACTTCATATAAAAGACTAAATGAGATTTTAAATAAAAAAGGATTAAGTTATGACCAGTTTGTTCTCAGCCTTCAGCAATAAACAGACTTTAATTTTTTTGATCGCTTCTTTTGGAGCGGCTTTATATATGTTTGCTACAGGCGTTTATATTCCAGCAGCTATTATTACAGTATTAGGCTTTATAGGTTTTTTAATTCCTCCCTCTTCTTCATCGGATGGGTGTGAGAAAATTTTTCAAGATGATTTAATAAGACAGATTAGGGATGTTTTAATAAAAGCGGGAGAAGGAAATTTATCTCATAGAATTACTTATATTCCAGATAATCATGTATTGCAAAGTGTAGCTTGGGGAATTAATGATATGCTCGATCAGGTAGAGCAGATAATGAGAGATATTAAATCATCTATTGAAGAGGCAAACAGAGGAAACAGCAAAAGGATTATTTTTGAAGAGGGTTATAAAGGGGATTTTAGAGCCTCTTGTCCAAATTTAAATTTGGCAATAAGAGCGATAGCTGAATCTTATAAATCAAAATTAAGAGGAGAACTTGGAGCTATCTTACAGGAAAAAAGCGGGGGAATTAAAGCCGGATTAAATATCATTCAAGAAGATATTATAAATAATGTGGAAATAGTAAAGCATATAGCCGAAGTTACTTCCAAAACCTCAAATGAAGCCAAAGCAAGCGAAGAGACCGTAAACGCTTTAGTTTCAAAACTTGACCATTTAATAGAATTAATCTCTCACAGCAACGAAGCTATAGCTATGTTAAATGAGAGAACTATGGAAATATCTACCGTGATTAATTTAATCAAAGATATAGCCGATCAGACAAATCTTCTTGCCCTAAATGCCGCAATAGAAGCTGCGAGAGCCGGAGAGCATGGAAGAGGGTTTGCAGTGGTCGCCGATGAAGTTAGAGATTTGGCTGAGAGAACCCAAAAAGCTACCCAAGAGATTGCAGTAACGATTCAAACTCTTCAGCAAGAGTCTAACAATATTCAGACAAATTCTGAAGAGATTGCACAGATTGCTACAAATTCACAAAAAGATATCTCCAATTTCAAAGAGACTTTAAGATCTTTTCTCTATTCTGCGGATATATCCGAAAAATATGCAAAAATGATAAGAGATTATCTATTTAGCACTCTTGTTAAGGTAGATCATATTATTTTCAAATCAGACGCTTATACGACAGTTCTTAATGAATACAGTGATAAAGTAGATTCCTTTAGCGATCATAATTCATGCAGAATGGGAGAGTGGTATAAAACTACCGGAAAAGAGCTTTTTGCCCATACCAAAGCCTATAAAGAGATAGAGCCGTATCACAAAATAATTCACGATATGGTTTTGAAAACAATTCCTTGCGCTAAAAAGAAAGCTTGTCTGCTTCCTGAAAAAAGAGATGCAATTATTGATAATTTTACAAGAATGGAAGAAGCTAGCTTCAAACTTTTTGCACTTCTTCATGCAATGGTTGATGAAGCTAACAGGGATATTATAGAAGAAGACCAAAAAATATTTTCTGATAATAAAAGTTTAGCTTATGCGTAAGATCGAAGATTATCTTCGATCTTATTTTATAAATCTGTTTAGAAGTTTTGCTCCGATTAAATCTCCCCAGACATTTATTGATGTTCTAAACATATCCAAAAATCTATCAACTGCTATTATTAAAGAGATGTATTCTATAGGAAGTCCCACGCTGTCTAATATCAAAGTCATCATTACAAGCCCGGCTCCCGGAATTCCTGCAGCTCCGATAGATGCGAAAGTTGCCGTTAGGAAAATGATTATCTGTTGAGAGAGAGTTAAATCCACTCCGCTTATATTTGCTATAAACAAAACTGCTATTGACTCATAAAGTGCGGTTCCGTCCATATTTACGGTTGCTCCAAGAGGGAGTATGAATCCGGCAACCTTTTTATCAACTCCTCCCTTTTGTTCGCAAACTTCCATTGAAACAGGCAAAGTTGCGGAACTTGAGGCGGTTGAGAAGGCAATAAGCAAAGCTTCTTTGATTTGGGAGAAATATTTAAACGGATTAAATTTTCCTATTATATAAGCTATAAGAGGCAAAGTGATTAGAGCGTGAATAAAAAGAGCGAACAAAACCGTTAAAGCATAGCTGTAAAGCTCTATTAGAGGAGTTAGTCCGTTTTTGCCGATAGTATATCCTATCAGGGAAAATACGCCTATTGGAGTTAGAGCGATTATCCATTTTGCCATAACCATCATAGAATCGTTTACCGAATCAAAGAAATTATACAAAAGCTCTCTTTTTTGTTTTTGAAGTTTTAGTGAAGCTATCGCAAAAAATACGACAAAAAATATTACCGGCAAAATAGCCCCTTTAGAGAGAGCTTCAAAAATATTTGAGGGTATGAATGAGAGAATAAAATCGTGAATGGATAGATTTTTGGCTTCTATGTGGGATGTTTGAGATATATTAACAACATCTCCGCCGCTTCCGGGATTAAATATATTTACTACGATAAGGCCCAAACCTACAGCTAAAGAGGTGGTTGCAAGATAGTAGGCAAAAGCTTTTATGCCAAGATCTTTAAACTCCTCTATCGAGCCTAAAGAGAGTATTGCTATGAATATTGACGCAAAAATTAAAGGCAAAATGAGCATCTTAAGCAAAGCTATATAAACGTCTCCTATAATTTTAAAATCTATTGCCATATTGGGCAGATAGTATCCAAACGCTATTCCTATGAAAATTGCCAAAATCGTTAGATTCTCTATTTTTAATAATTTTTTCATCTCTCCTCTTTTATGCCTTGAAAATAGCTAAGTGTCGTTTTTCCAAATTTCCTGCTTTTTATTTTTTCAAATTCTCCGATTCTATCTGGAATGTCTATTTTGCTTAAATGCTCTAAAACTATCATTTGGACTAAATTTTTAGGCGTTTTTTCTATTAAAGAGAAGGTTTTTTCATATATCCCCTCCATTCCCTCTCTTATATCAAAGGGAGGATCAAAATAGATATAGGCTCTATTTTTTAAACTCTCTATCTCTTTTAAAACAATTTCATAAAGAGAGAAGCTATCTCCTAAATAGGCTTTTGAACTTTTGGAATCTATTAAAGAGATATTTTTTGATAAAATTTTAAACGCCTCTTTGTCTTTTTCTATAAAAAACGAAAATTTAGCTCCTCTGCTTATCGCTTCAAGCCCCATAGAACCGCTTCCGGCAAAAACTTCAAAGAAAATTTTATCTGTTATTTCAAATTGAACCGTATCAAAAAAGGAGTTTTTTACTATGCTCTTTGTGCTCCTTGTTGTTGATAGAGGAGGAAGGGATAATTTTTTGCCTTTATATTTTCCGCCCTCTATTTTTGAAAATATTTTACCTTTCATAATGCTCCCGGACTATTTTTATTAAATCTTTTTTGAAATTTTCGCATAATCTCTCTATCTTTCTTTCAAGAGATTTAAAATCTTTAGCCTTTTTCCCATCAAAAATGTCGTCTTTATATAAATTTTTATAAAAAGCTTTAACTTCCAAAATAAGCTGAGATTTTGTAAAGGGTATTTTGATATTAGCCTCTTTATCTTTTGAGATTAAAAACAGAGGCTTATCGATTTTAATTTTTCTATCAGAAACCAAAAAATCGCAATACTTATATGAAGATAGGTAGTCTTTTAAAAAGAGCTCCAAACTCTTTTGTAAAAGTAAAGATTTGCAGGCTACCGCTACTTTCAATAAAGATCCTTTAATGGATTTTTTGAAATGGTAGCCAAATTTTTATGAAAAAGTTATCAAATTTTATTCGCACTCTTTTATATTGAGTTTATTTAATAGAGTATCGAAAAATTTTCCGCTTACTCTGTCATAATCGTCTTGAAATTCTATATAGACTGCGCATTTGTTTGGATGTTCTGGATCACAATTTTCTACTACTTCAGGATCTAGATCTAATTCCTTTTTTGTTTCTTCTATTTTTTGAAATATTTTATCTTTAAGCTCCAAATGATTGCTGTAATCCAAAAGAAGTCCCGCATATCTCTCTTCGAATCTGATTCTTGCTTTTATATCTTTACACTCGCTCATATTCTGCCTTTAATTTTTTAGGGGGGATTATATCCAAAGAAGAATTATTTTCCAATAAAATAGAGGAGAAAATCTCCCCTTTTTTTAAATAAGAGATTGAAGGGAACCGTCTTTATATTTTATAAAATATACGCCGTCTATATTTTTTATCTCTCCTACTCTTTTCCCATCAGTTTGTAAAAAGCCAGAGAGTTTTTTATCTTCACTCATTTTTGCTCTAAATTCTACCAAATCTTCATTTTTGAATTTCAAATTAAAAGCTTTTATTCTTCTATGTTTATAATCTATTTTAGCCGTTCCTTCGGTTTTTATTGAAATATTTTCTCTTGAGCTTTGAGCCTCTATTTTGACACTATCTTTATCCAAATATTCTATATAAGCCCATATAGCTCTTTTGTTTAGAGTGTAATCTGTTAAATCTCCTGAGATTTTTAAAATATAGGGAGCGGGATTTGTTTTAGAGATATTTGAGAGATTTGTCTCTTTGGCATCTTTTAAAGAGAGTTCTATTTTTCCGCTAAAACTTGTTAAAGTATTTTCATTTGAAATAACTCCTTCAAAAATGGTTTTTGAAGGCAGATTTCCTTGATTATATTTAAAAGTTTTATTTTCTACATAATTTGATAGATTTAAATCTCCATTTATGTCAAACTCCTCTATTTTTGAAGATATTTTTAGAGTTGAAGGCTTAATTATATAACCTTTTTCATTTTTTAAAACTTCTATTTTTGAAGATATTATTTTAAGATCCAGAGATGGATTTTCATTGCTAAATAGAGCTGTAGTCTGAGCTGTTAAATCAATTAAAGTTTTATTTTCTTTTAAATCTTCAATTTTTACTTCAGCATTTATATTTTGATAATTTTTTGTATCCAAAATCTCCTCTTTAGCGGAAGGAATTTGACCGTTTATTGTATATATTGCCCCCTTTTCTTCTTTTGAAGCAACAGTGGCTTTTCCAGCGTAAGTTTGCATATCGCCCGCTATTTCATAAAGCCATCTATTATTTTCATCTTTTGATACGCTAAGAGAGTATGGATTGTTTGCAATATTTAGCTCTTTTGTATTGGAAGTTATATTTTTATCTATTGCCTCTTTGATTAATTTAGCTATCTCTATTGTATTTTTTATAGCGTTTTTGGAGTATGGAACTAAAAGATTTTCTATTCTATTTTGTAAAAGATCTATCTCTTTTTTTAATTCCCCTTCATGATTTGGATCCTTAAAATCGATAAAAAGAGAACTTTCTTCTTTTAATTCATCCACCATTTTTTTTGCTTTTTGGATATTTGATTTGGTATTTTCCTCTACATCCACATCAAATACATGATTTTTGTTAATAGCGTCTATCAAAGCGGTATATATTGCATAAACTAATACTCTTTCAAGAAAACTTCTTGTAGCTTTGGAATCTTTTGAGATATATCCTTCTTCTATCTCTCTTTCTATTCTGTCAGTTAGCTCCTTTTGGCTGATTTTCTCTCTTTTTGCTGCCTCTTTTAGAGCTTTTAGAGCCGAAGAGTAGGCATATGAATTTAAATCATCTCTTGTAGGGTCCACTCCAAAAACCGAAAATACAGCTTTTTTGGCTTTTTTGATATTTTTTGGGTTCATAATTCCAAAGCCGTTGGTCATACTTTCAGCAATATTTGTTAAAGGAGAGAGATTTATTATCATCTCTTTTCCGCCTTCGGCTACGTTTTCCATAGCCTTTAGCATTTCTCCGGCTGGACACTCCGTTTGCATTCCGTTTACTACCATTTTTGAGTTTTCTCCACAAGTTAGCTCTACTTTTATAGGCCCTTCATAATGTCCTATATTGACAGAATAATGACCATCTTTATCAGTTATTCCAAATCCCAAAGTGTGTCCCATTGGATCTTTTATCGTAACTTTTCCGTTTGCCACTATTGGATTTGTCTGGCCGCTTATTATCGTATCCTTCATATGATTGGCAGTCTGTGTTAGAGGATTATTTGTTATCGGGTTGTTAGCCGGATTTATTGATATTGTATCTCCTCCGCCTCCACCGCCGCAGCCGGTTAATACTAATATGCCAAAAAAACCAGAAAGTAAAATTAAATTTAATTTTTTCATCTGATTACATCCTTTAAATATGAATTTTTTACAATATCTTATCACAAAAAAATTAAACTAATATAATTAATAAGTATTAGTTATTATTGACAGTCTTAAAATAGAAGATAAAATTGGTTTTTTATAGAAAAGTAGTTTTATGTTAAACTGTCAATCAAATTTTTAGTTATAGTTATCATAATTTGAGTAAAATTTTCCATAATTCAAATATAGCAGACTTTTATGCTTAAGATTTATGTATTTAATTTTTATTTTTTTTTTCTTATGGTAAAATTGCGCAATTTTAAAAAATAGAAGGAGAGCGGATGTTAGATATCAGTTTTGGTTTGATGCTCCTAACCGCCATACTTTTTATCATTCTTGTATATTTACTTAATCAAATGGTATATGTGCCGCTTCTTGATTATGTAAATAGAAGAGATGAGTTGATAGAGGAGGATTTAAAAAACGCTTCCAATATGGACGAGAGCATTCATAATTTAAAAAAGGAGGCTCACGACGTTATTGCAAATGCAAAGGCTGAAGCTCATAAACTTAAAGAAAAAGCTTTAAGTGAAATTAAAGCGGATATGGAGGAGAAAATCTCCAAAAAGAGAGAGGCTTTGGAGTTAGAATATACAAAATTTTTGAGTGAACTTGAAAAAGAGAGGGATTCTTTAAAAAGTTCTCTTCTTTCCAAGCTACCTGAGTATCAGAAAGCTATCAAAAGCAAAATTTCTAAAATATAAGGAGAGGGGATGAAAAAGAGGTTGGTGTTGTTTTTAGCCTTGCTGCCTATTTTGGCATTTGCTTCCGAAGGGGAGGGAGGAACCGATATAGTTGCAAGAACGCTTAACTTTATAATATTTGCGGTTATTCTTTACTATTTAATAGCAAATCCTATAAGAAACTTTTTTAAGCAAAGAAGAGAGTCTATAGCTTCTAAACTTGAGGAGGTTCAAAAAAGAGTAGAAGAGACTAAGATTTTAAAAGAGAAGGCTCAAAAAGAGCTTGAGGAAGCTAAAGAGAGCGCTAAATCTTTGATTGAAACTACTCATAAAGAGATAGCTCTTTTAAAAGAGAAGTATAAAAAAGATTTGGAGCTTGAGCTTTCGGTTCTTGAAAAGAGCTATGAAGAGAGAATGGAGATTGAGAGCAGAAAGCTTGCAAGAGAGACTATCAAAGAGTTTTTGGATGAGATGTTCAAAAAAGAGGGTGCTGTTTTAGATGAGAAGAGTTTGGTTAATATCCTTTTAAAAAAGGCGGCTTAAATGAATATGAATATAGCTAAAAAGTATGTAAAAGCTTTGCTTGAGAGCGTAGATAAAAAAGAGGTTGAGAAGATTTACAAATCTTTATCAAAATTAAGTTTGGTTTTTGAGAATAGAAAGTTTGTAGATATCATCTTATCTCCGGATGTATCTTCTAAAGAGAAAGAGAGTTTTCTTCTATCTTTATTGGATACGAAAGACAAATATCTTGAAAACTTTATAAAACTTCTTGTAACTTACAAAAGAGTTTTGGATATTCCAGCTATTTTAAAAGAGCTTGATTATCAAATCTCTTTAATGAACAATGAATACAAGGGAGTTGTCATAAGCAGCTTTTCTATGGATAAATCGCAAATTTCCAAACTTGAAAGTTTGCTTTCTAAAAAATTTAATTCCAAAATAAAGCTTGAAAATGAGGTTACAAATTATCCGGGAATAAAGGTTGAAATAGATGCTTTAGGCGTTGAGATGGGTCTATCGCAAGATAGAATCAAAGCTCAGCTAACCGAACATATTTTAAAAGCTATATAAAACAAACTAAAAGGAGAAATTAGTGGGTGCTAAGATAAACGCTAACGAGATTAGTTCGATTCTAAAAGAGAGAATAGAGAATTTCGAGCTTAATGTAGATATAGAGGAGATTGGAAAAGTTATCTCTTTTGGAGACGGTGTTGCTTCCGTTTACGGATTAAATAACGTAATGGCCGGAGAGATGGTTGAGTTTGAAACCGGCGATAAGGGAATGGTTTTAAACTTGGAAGAATCAAGTGTCGGTATCGTTATTTTGGGAAGAGGCGAGAATATAAAAGAGGGAACTTCTGTTAAGAGACTTGGAAAGCTTCTTCAAGTTCCGGTAGGCGAAGGATTGGTTGGAAGAGTTGTAAACGCTCTTGGAGAGCCAATTGACGGAAAAGGACCGATTGAGGCTACAGAATATAGATTTATAGAGAGAAAAGCTCCGGGAATTATGGCAAGAAAATCTGTTCATGAGCCTTTGCAAACCGGTATTAAGGCAATTGATGCGCTAGTTCCAATCGGTAGAGGACAAAGAGAGCTTATTATCGGCGATAGACAGACAGGTAAAACTACAGTTGCGGTTGATACGATTATCAATCAAAAGGGACAAGATGTAATCTGTATTTATGTTGCTATCGGTCAAAAGCAATCTACAGTAGCTCAAGTTGTTAAAAAACTTGAAGAGCACGGCGCTATGGATTACACTATAGTTGTAAATGCAAGTGCCAGCGAATCTTCCACTCTTCAATTTATTGCTCCATATTGCGGCGTTACTATGGGAGAGTATTTTAGAGATAACGCAAGACACGCTTTAATAGTTTATGATGATCTTTCAAAACATGCGGTAGCTTACAGAGAGATGTCTTTGATTTTAAGAAGACCTCCGGGCAGAGAGGCTTATCCGGGAGATGTTTTCTATATTCACTCAAGACTTCTTGAGAGAGCCGCTAAATTAAATGACGAGCTTGGCGCGGGAAGTTTGACAGCCCTTCCTATTATTGAAACTCAAGCAGGAGACGTGTCAGCTTACATTCCAACAAACGTAATCTCTATTACAGACGGACAGATTTTCCTTGAGACAGATCTGTTTAACTCTGGTATCAGACCGGCTATTAACGTGGGACTTTCTGTTTCAAGAGTTGGAGGCGCGGCTCAAATTAAGGCTACAAAACAAGTTTCTGGAACATTAAGACTTGATCTTGCCCAATATAGAGAGCTTCAAGCTTTTGCTCAGTTTGCTTCTGATTTGGATGAGGCGAGCAGAAAGCAGCTTGAGAGAGGTCAAAGAATGGTGGAGATTTTAAAACAGCCTCCATATTCTCCGCTTCCGATAGAAAAACAGGTTGTTATTTTATATGCCGGAACAAAAGGATTCTTAGATGATATTCCGGTAAAAGATATTACAAAATTTGAAGCTGAGCTATATCCGTTTATAGAGGCTAAATATCCTGAGATTTTAGAGAAAATAGCTACTAAGAAAAAACTTGACGAAGAAATAGAGGATTTATTGAATAAAGCTTTAAATGAATTTAAAGCTACTTTTGTCGTAAAATAAGGTTTAAAAGATGGCAAATTTAAAAGATATCAGAAGAAAGATAAAAAGCGTTAAAAATACTCAAAAGACAACAAGAGCTATGAAG
The DNA here is from genome assembly GCA_027009865.1 of Campylobacterales bacterium. Taxonomy (GTDB): domain Bacteria; phylum Campylobacterota; class Campylobacteria; order Campylobacterales; family JAADDG01; genus JAADDG01. The sequence continues at coordinate 4,738 of JALVCR010000055.1, read as the reverse complement.
CTTGTTTCCACCGCAAAGCTAAGAAGAGCCGAGCAGGTGGCTAAAAGATCTAGAGAGTATGCGCTTAAAATAAACGAAGTTCTCTCTGACATCGCTTATAAAATAAACCAATTTAAAATCGGCGGAGTACAGGGAAGATTTTTTGAAAAAAACGATAATCCTTCCAAAGTGGATATTATTTTCATTACCGCTGATAAGGGTTTGTGCGGAGGTTTTAACGTTCAAACCATAAAAAGCGTAAACGCTTTGATGAAAGAGTATAAAGAGAAAAACGCCAAAGTAAGATTAAGAGCCGTTGGAAGAAAAGGAATTGAGTATTATAAATTCGGAGGAGTTGATCTGTTGAAAGCTTATGAGGGAATAAGCTCTTCTCCCTCTTATGAAAAGGCTCAAAAAATTATCAAAGAGGCGATTGATGATTTTGCAAAAGGCGTTACCGATAAAATTATCATAGTTCACAACGGCTATAAGAATATGATCACTCAAGAGATTAAAAGAGTTGATCTAACGCCAGTTGAGATTGCAACTGATGAGAATTTAAAAAAGGTTAGCACTTCTATGATGGAAGTTGAACCTGAAGATGACGAGAGTATTTTAGATGAGCTAATTAGAAAATATTTTGAATATAATATGTATTATGCCCTAATAGACTCTCTTGCGGCGGAACATAGTGCAAGAATGCAAGCTATGGATGCCGCTACAAACAATGCAAAAGAGAGAGTCAGACAGCTTACGATTCAATATAACAAAGCAAGACAAGAATCTATTACTACCGAGCTGATAGAGATTATCAGCGGTATGGAAGCAATGAAATAAAAATGTATGAAAATAAAGGAGTCATTTAAATGAATGGAGTAATAACTCAGGTAATGGGACCTGTGGTAGATGTCGATTTTAAAGACTATCTTCCCGAAATAAACGAGGCTATTGAAGTTAATTACGAAGTTGAAGGCGAAAAGAAGAAACTTATTTTAGAGGTTGCCGCTCATATCGGAGACAATAGGGTTAGAACTATTGCTATGGATATGACGGAAGGTTTGACAAGAGGTCTTGAAGTTAAAGCTTTAGGCTCTCCAATCCAAGTTCCCGTAGGCGAAGAGGTTTTGGGAAGAATTTTTAATGTGGTTGGAGATGTAATAGATGAGGGAGAGCCGGTAAAAGCTAAACAAAAATGGTCTATCCACAGACCTGCTCCGGCATTTGAAGATCAAAGCACTAAAAGCGAAATTTTTGAAACCGGTATTAAAGTTGTAGATTTATTGGCCCCTTATGCTAAAGGTGGTAAGGTTGGATTGTTCGGAGGTGCCGGAGTTGGTAAAACGGTTATTATTATGGAGCTTATCCACAACGTTGCTTTCAAGCATAGCGGTTATTCCGTTTTTGCGGGTGTTGGAGAGAGAACAAGAGAGGGAAATGACCTCTATAACGAGATGAAAGAGTCTGACGTATTGGATAAAGTTGCCCTATGCTACGGTCAGATGAACGAGCCTCCGGGTGCAAGAAACAGAATTGCGCTAACTGGTCTTACAATGGCTGAGTATTTTAGAGATGAGATGGGGCTTGATGTTTTGATGTTTATTGATAATATCTTTAGATTCGCTCAAGCGGGTTCTGAGATGTCGGCTCTTCTTGGTAGAATTCCATCAGCTGTTGGTTATCAGCCTACTCTTGCAAGCGAGATGGGAAAACTTCAAGAGAGAATTACTTCTACTAAGAAGGGATCTATTACTTCGGTTCAAGCCGTTTACGTTCCGGCAGACGACTTGACAGACCCGGCTCCCGCTACGGTTTTTGCTCACCTTGACGCAACTACCGTTTTAAACAGAGCGATAGCTGAGAAAGGTATCTATCCTGCGGTTGATCCTTTGGATTCGACTTCAAGAATGCTTGATCCTCAAATCATAGGCCAAGAGCACTATGAAGTTGCAAGAGGCGTTCAGGCTGTGCTTCAAAAATATAAAGATTTGCAAGATATTATTGCTATTTTGGGAATGGATGAGCTTAGCGAAGAGGATAAACAAACTGTTGAGAGAGCAAGAAAAATAGAAAAATTCCTATCTCAGCCTTTCTTTGTTGCGGAAGTTTTCACGGGAGCTCCCGGTAAATACGTAACTTTGGAAGATACTATAAAGAGCTTTAAAGGAATTTTGGAAGGAAAATATGACCATTTGCCGGAAAATGCTTTCTATATGGTCGGAGGAATCGACGAGGCTATAGCAAAAGCGGAAAAAATGAAAGGTTAATAGCCTTTTGTAAGGGAAAAAGATGGACACTATAAAATTAGAAATTGTAACTCCGCATGGAGAGATTTTCAGTAAAGACGTAAAAAGCGTTACTCTTCCTGGAAAGGAGGGAGAGTTTGGCGTTCTTCCAGGACACGCCGCTTTAGTCTCCCTTCTTAAAACGGGTATTATAGATATAGAGATGCCTGATGGAAAGCATGAGCTTGTAGCTATCAATTGGGGTCATGTAAATGTTGAGGAATCGAAAGTTACTATTTTAGCTGAAGGAGCTGTAGCTGTTAAGGGAGAGAGTGAAAGCGAGATAGCCGCTTCTTTGGCTGAAGCTAAAAAGCTTCTTGAGAGCGCAAGCGATTCAGATGTGGCTATAGCTGCCGCTACGGCTAAAATAGAGAGTGCGGCTAAAGGTTTATAAAATCAATGCAGCAGGGTTTGGAAGTTTTTCTTAATTATTTGGATAGAAGCAATGCCATTACGATTTTTGTATTGGCATGGCTTTCTATCTATTTTATTATTACCGTTTGGATATATGTGGGCAGATATTTTGTTTTAAGAAATGAGATATCTCTTGAAGCTGCTTCTCTTGAAGCTCTTTTAATGGGTTCAAAAAGCGTTGCAAACGGTTCTTATCTTGAGGGGTGTTTTCAAGGGGTAGGAAATAGAGATATTTTATATATGTGCAGGGATATAGCTGAGAAGGAATCTACAAGATATCTTTCCGCTCTTTCTGTTATTGCTTCAACTTCTCCATTTATTGGGCTTTTTGGAACGGTTGTTTCCATTTTGGTTACTTTTAGCGAGCTTGGAAATACCACTACGGCCTCTTTAAATGTTATAGCTCCTGCAATCAGCGAGGCTTTAATTGCTACAGCTGCTGGTATTTTAGTCGCTATTCCAGCTTATAGCGCTCATGTTTTTTTAAAGAGAAAAGCTTATGAGCTTGTATCTTATGTAGAACAGCAAATAAAAGTTTTAAGATCCTATTAGAAAGTTTTAGATGAAGCCCGATTGGCAAGAACGTCCGGAACTTAATATTACCCCGCTTGTAGATATAATGCTTGTTTTGCTTGCTATATTAATGGTAACGGCTCCTACTGTAGTGTATGAAGAGAAGATAAATATTCCTCAAGGATCAAGAACTAAAGTAGTACAAAAAATCCCCGATTTGGAAATTAGAATAGATAAAGATAAAAATATATATATAAAAACTGAAAAATATGATTATAACTCTTTTGCGGACAGTTTTGCTCTTTTTTCTAAAAATTTCGATAAAAAGACACCGGTTTATATAAAAGCGGATAAGAGATTAAGTTACGGGGATGTTATGTATATTCTAAAAAGTGTTAAAGATGCTGGTTTTAGCAAGGTATCTCTTATAACAGATGGATAGAAAATATTTTCTGTTAGGCGGCTTTGTAGCTTTTTCTTTATATTTTTCTATATTGACTCTTATTTTTTATAAGTTTTATGAGGAGAAGCTTCATCCCAAAAATTATTCTTATCATAAAAAAGATTTTCTTGAAATAACAATAGTAGAGGAGAAACAGCCAAAAAAGATTTTTAAAGCGAATATCTCTAAAGAAAAAGAGATACAAAAGCCTAAAAAAGAGCTTTTGCAAAAAAAAGAGAGCAGAGATAAAAAAGAAAATATTAATTTAAAATCTCTCTTTTCTACTGTTAGGACTGAGGATTATAAGAAAATAGCTGAAGAAAAAAGGGTTTCTTATAAAACTAGAGCAAGCCGTCTAAAAAAACAGATTACTAAAGAAAATTTAAAAAAAACAAAGAAAATATTAAAGCTTATAAAAGAATTGAAATTATCTAATAAAATAGGCGCAAAAGCTTCAAAGCGTGGAGAATATAACGAATATATAGGTAAAATTCAAGAGATAATAGATTTAAAATGGCAGCAAACTCCTCAAACTTTTCCAGGAAATAAAGCTATAGCCCTTATAAAAATAGATAAATACGGAAGATTTAGTTATAAGATAGAAAAATTGTCCTATAATAATACATTCAACATTAAATTAAAAGAGTTTCTTGAAAGTTTGAAATATAGTAAGTTTCCTCCTTATAAAAAGGGAAGATATATAGAGATAAAAATAGAATTTAAAGATGAGTAGAAGGAGAGTCGTTTGAAAAAAGTATTGCTTTTAGTCATATTTAGCGTTTTGGCATTCTCTTATGACGCTACGATAGAGGTGGTAAAAAGAGGTTTTCATGTTCCTAAAATAGCGATAGAGGATTCTACTTCTCCATCGGCTGTGGAAGATAAGTTAAAAAATAAATTTCTAAAATTATTGATAGGGGATATAAAGGTAACTTCCCATTTTCAAATAGGCGATATAGTTTATAGAGGTGATTATAACGATGATACAATAGACTCTTCTGTTTTAAAAAGCAAAATAGAGCTTCTTTTGAAATGTAAATTGGAATATGACAGTAAACATAGACTGGTAGCAAGCGTAAAGCTTTTAAATGCTAAAAGTTCAAATCAG
>JALVCR010000054.1 GCA_027009865.1 Campylobacterales bacterium | reverse complement strand
ATGGATAGTTTTAAAAAACAGTGTAGAAGCCTCAAAAGAGCAGATAGAGAAAATGCATAAAATTATGGGAAATAACAACCGCCCAACTCAGCCTTTGAAAGCAAGAGTCATTTTAAAATAGCCTCTCTGCTTTCGGAGAGGCTTTTTTAGCATATCCTCGGCAAAATCTCTCCGCTTGGCATATCCAAAAATCTCCTTGTTTTCCATTCTGTTTTTAAAATAACTCTACCCATATACTCTTTTGTAACCTCTCCTATTATGCTTGCGTTTTCATTAAAACTTTTTAAAATTTCCAAAGTTCTCTTCTCATCTTTTCTATCCACTACGCAAACAAAAGTTCCCTCATTTGCCAAAACGAAAGGTTCAAATCCCAATATTTCGCAAATCCCCTTAACTTCCAAACTTATATTAACTTTCGCCTCCTCTATCTCAAAACATAGATTCTCATCTTTAGCCCACTCGTTTAATACCGCCGCTACACCGCCTCTTGTGGCGTCTCTTAAAGCTTTTACAAAAATCTTCTCATCTATCAGGGCTTTAACTATAGGCCACAAAGATCTGCAATCGCTCTCTATCTCATTTTCAAGCTCTATTCCCTCCCTGCTTGCAAAAATAGTCGCTCCATGCCTTGCGATATCTCCGCTTAATAGAACCTTATCCCCCTCTTTAATATTTTTTTGGGAAAAATTAGCCAACCTATTGCCAATTGCCGAGACATTTATATAGATTTTATCGCATGCGCCTTTTGGAACAACTTTCGTATCTCCCGTAACAACAACTGCTCCGTTTACTGAGAGCTCCTTTTTCATGCTCCTTAAAATTCTCTCAAAATCTCTTAAACTAAACCCCTCTTCTATAATAAACGAAAGGCTTAAAAATTTAGGCTCAGATCCCATCATCGCCAAATCGTTGCAAGCCCCAGCAACAGAGAGCTTTCCTATATCTCCCCCTTTAAAAAAGATAGGATTTATTGTAAAAGAGTCGGTAGTGAAAACCAGATTTTCAATCTCTCCCAAAACTGTGCCGTCTTCTGCATCTTTTAAAAAACTGTTTCCAAGATGTCTGAAAACAAACTTCTTTAAAAGCTCTCTATTTTCCAAACCTCCGTTTCCCATCGAAAGAGTTATAACCTTTTGCATACTTTAACCTCAAAACAGTTTATATTAAATTGCCATACTTATAATAGGCTGCACATGCCCCTTCGCTGCTTACCATACAGCTTCCAAGCGGTTTAGAGGGAGTGCAAGCGCTTCCAAAAACCTGACATTCGGTAGGTTTAGCCATTCCCCTTAAAATATCCCCGCAAATACAAAGCTTATGATCTTCAATCTCCTCTTTTGGAAGCTCATAAATTTTCTCAGTATCAAACCTCTCAAATTCATCTTTTAATTGCCAAGCGCTTTTTGGAATATTTCCAAGCCCTCTCCATTTAAAAAGATCTCTTTTTTTAAAATACCTCTCTATCATCTCCCAAGCTCTTTTATTTCCATCTCTCGTAACACTTCTTTTATATTGAATCTCAACTTTAATCTCTTCTTTTAAAAACTGTCTTACTATCATCAAAACCCCCTCCATCACATCAACCGGCTCAAATCCGGCAACTACGACAGGACGGGAGTATTTTTGGGGAAACTCTTCATAAATTTTGCTGCCCGCTATCACGCTTACATGGCTTGGGCCTAAAAAAGCATCTATTTGATTGTTATAGCTGTCTATATGCTCGTCCCGGCTGTCTATAAGCTCCCTCATAACTTCGGGAACCGTTACATGATTTATGTGAAAAAGGACATTTTTTAGATTCAAATTTATCACATTTTGCAATAAAGCGGCAGTCATCGGAGTAGTGGTCTCAAAACCTATCGCAAAAAATATAACTTTTTTATTGGGATTCTCTTTAGCTATTTTTAAAACATCCAAAGGAGAATAAACAAACCTAACATCAGCTCCCCTGCTTCTTGCATTCTGTAAGCTTCCGTAACTTCCGGGAACTTTTATCATATCTCCCAGAGTGCATAAAATAACATTCTCTTTTAAACTTAAAATATAGGCATGATCTATTCTCTCTTTTGGCATAATGCAAACGGGACATCCAGGACCGTGAATAAAATTGATATTTTTAGGCAAAAGCTGAAGAAGCCCGTATTTCATAATCGTATGAGTATGCCCGCCGCACACTTCCATTATATTGATATCTCTATTTAGTTTAGAAGCCTCTTTTTCTATCTCTTTTGCCAAAGCCTTTATGGTTTTTGGGTCTCTAAACTTTTCATACAAATCTTTAAGTTCCATTTTCGCTTCCACCGCCCGATAATCTCTCCTCTCTCTCCATCTTCTCTATAATCTCTTTATAAAGTTCTATGGACTCTTTGGCATACTCCTCGTCTATAATATTCATAGCATAGCCTATATGAATCAAAACAAAATCTCCAACTTTTACTTCATCGGCGATAAAATCTATTCCAACCTCTCTTTTAACTCCCAAAGTATCCACAACTGCCGTGCATTTATCTTTATCAATACTAACAACTTTAGAAGGAATGGATAAACACATTATCTCATCTCCATTTTAAACTCTATCCATTTTGCAAATTTCTCCATAGAGCTTTGATCTTTTGTGGATATTTCCAAAATATCAACGCCCGGCTTTAATCTTCTGGCCGTATCTTTCGCTTTTTGCAAATCAAAATCAAAATATGGCAACAAATCGGCTTTCGTGATTAAAATCAAATCGGCCTGTCTGAACATAACCGGATACTTCTCTATCTTGTCGTCTCCTTCAGGAACGCTTAACAAAACCACATTTAAATGGCTTCCGACATCATAGCTTGCGGGACATACCAAATTTCCCACATTTTCTATAAAGCATAAATTTTTGTCATCCAAATTAATATGATGCAAAGCTTTGTGAACCATAAAAGCATCAAGATGGCAAGCGCTTCCAGTCGTAATCTGATAAGCCTCAACTCCCCTTGCCTTAAGCCTTTCGGCATCCCTGTTAGTCTCTAAATCTCCCTCTATTACGGCAAAATTAAATCTGTTAAGTTTTGCAAGCTCCTCCAAAATAGATGTCTTACCGCTTCCCGGAGAGCTCATAAGATTTATGGCCAAAATATTATGACGATTAAAATGCTCCCTGTTATGAGCGGCTTCATGATCGTTTTTATCCAAAATTTTGGTAATTACTTCTATCGTTTTTGCATCGTTTAGCTGAGGATTTGAGTGAAGCTCTCTTTTAATATCGCTCTCTTTGACATCCGTTATGCTGCAACCGCAATCTTTACACATCCTATATCCTTTTTCAAAAAAATTATCTCTTTTTGATTCTATTCCAATAGATTTTTAAATGAATAATCATTCATTAATATTTTATCTTTTTTATGTAAAAATTCTATTAATAGAAAAATTTCTTATATATTTTAGGAACAAGAAATGAGATGCATTCATTGCAATCAAGATACATATCTTTTAAAAAACGGCCATAGAAAATGCAAAAAATGTAAAAAAAAGTTTAGCCCTCAAAAAATTAATAAAGATATAAAAATAATAGAGTATTTTTGCGAAGATTTCACGGCAAAAGAGAGCTCTAAAAAACTTGGCCTAAATTACGTAACGGTAAAAAGAAAATTTGATACTTTCAGAAAAATAGCGGCTTTATATCTTGAAAAAGAGTATGAAAATAAGAAAGAGATTCTTGAATTTGAGGAGTATCTCTATCTTGAAAAAAGCAAAAGAAGAGATAAAAAAAATATATTTGACGCTTACAATTTTATAACTTTCGATTATGGAGGAAAAATTTATAATATTTTAATGCCGGATCTCTCAAAATATAAAAACTCCTTCTTGCAAGACGGTCTGCAAGAGGTTTACTACAAAGAATTTGAGCGTTTTTTGAAACTGAATAAAATAATCAAACTAAAATCTAAAAATAATCTTTTGAAAAAATTTTGGCTCTTTTTTGAAAACTCTATAACTAAATACAAAGGAGTAAACAGAGAAAATTTCTTCTATTATTTAAAAGAGTGCGAATTTAAATTCAACTATCCTCTAAAATGCAAGGAGATACTAAAAAAACTCTATCTAAATAAAGATTTTTAAACTTATATCTTTTCCCATTCAAAATTTCTAATATTTTTTGCTTTAGAATCAAAAGCAATTCCAATTAAATAGATATCTTTAGCTTTATCTAAATACTTTTTGAAATAGCCTTTTTCTTTTATCTGCTTGAGAGCTTCATTTGAATCGACTTTAAACTCTATTATATAAATCTTATTTTCAAGCAAAAGGGTTAAATCAATTCTTCCATAAGAGTTTACATCTTCTGCAATTAAATCAATACCCAAAGCATAAAAATAGCTAAAAAGAACACTTGCATAATATCCTTCATATTCACCAATTTCATTTTTTACATAATTGTTATAAGGTATGGAAGCAAAAAGCGCTTGAAGTGTCTTTTTTAAAGTATCTAAATTGGCATGAAGCAACGCTT
>JALVCR010000053.1 GCA_027009865.1 Campylobacterales bacterium | reverse complement strand
ATCAGCGGGAAAGATGCAAATTTTATAAAAGCAAAACCAAAAGACAAAGAGAAATTCGGTTTAACCGGAGTTATAACCAAAATAGAAGAAAATGTCATTTTAAACTTAATAAACGAAAAATTTGTCCCAGTAATTGCTCCGATAGCCGCGGGAGATGACGTATCTCATCCGGGATACAACATTAACGCCGATCTTGCCGCAAGCAAAATAGCAAGAGCTATAAAAGCCAAAAAGATAATATTTCTAACAGATACTCCGGGAGTATTGGACAAAGAGGGAAATTTACTCTCAACTCTTACAAAAGAGGAGATAGAGTATCTAAAAAAAGACGCCACAATTGCCGGAGGAATGGTGCCAAAGGTTGATGCATGTTTGGAAGCTATAGATTATGGAGTGGAAAAGGCTCACATAATTGACGGAAGAGTAGAGCACTCTCTTTTGCTTGAGATTTTTACAAGCGAAGGAATAGGAACCGTTATTAAAAAATAGAACAAAGGAAAATGGATGCTGTTTATAGAAACAAGAGGAAATGACGGGATAAAAGAAAAAGAGGTAACCTTCTCGCAAGCTATCTTAAATCCAAGCGCAAGTTTCGGAGGGCTTTACGCTCCAAAAACCATACCAAAACTTTCCGGCTCTTTTTTTGAAAATTTTAAAGATGCAAATTATAAAGAGCTTACTTTAGAGATTTTAAAACTCTTTGAAATAGATATAAAAGAGGAAGTTTTAAAAGAGGCGGTTAATCTATACGATAAATTTGACGATCCAAACGACCCCGCTCCATTAAAAAAGATTGAAGAGGATCTATTTGTAATAGAGCTTTATCACGGACCTACAAGAGCCTTTAAAGATATGGCCTTACAGCCTTTTGGATATATTCTATCCCATTTAGCAAAGAAAAGAGAAGAAAAATATCTAATTTTAGCCGCAACAAGTGGAGATACGGGACCAGCTACGCTTGAGACTTTCAAAGATAAAGAAAATATCTTAGTCTCATGCCTCTATCCGGAAGGTGGAACAAGCGATATTCAAAAACTTCAAATGGTAACAAATGACGGCAAAAACCTAAAAGTTATAGGGATAATCGGAAATTTTGACGATGCTCAAAGTGCCCTTAAATCTCTTCTATCGTCGGCAAAATTCAAAGAGGAGTTAAAAAAAGACAATTTAAAACTAAGCGCTGCAAATTCGGTAAATTTTGGAAGAATAATTTTTCAAATAATCTATCATATAAAATCTTATATGGATTTGCTAAAAAGAGGAGAAATTAAAGAGGAAGAGAAATTTTACATAATAGTTCCAAGCGGAAATTTCGGAAACGCTCTTGGAGCCTATTATGCCAAAAAAATGGGAGTTCCGATAGAAAAGATTTTAATAGCTTCAAATATCAACAACATATTAACCGATTTGATTACAAAAGGGGAATATGATTTAAGAGATAGAAAACTTCTTCAAACAACATCTCCCGCAATGGATATTTTAAAATCCTCTAATGTAGAGAGAGTCCTTTTTGATCTGTTTGGAGAGGAGAGAACAAAAGAGCTGATGGAAGATTTACAAAATAAAAATTATTACAAACTAACTCCAAACGAGCTTGAAAAACTGCAAGAGCATTTTGACGCAACGTTTTGCGATGACGATTTTGCAAAAAAAACAATTAAAGAGTATGCAAACAGGGGGTATGTAATGGATCCTCATACCGCTACGGCAATCAAAGCTTACAGAGAATTAAAAAAAGAGAATTTAAAATGTGTAGCCTGTTCAACTGCGGAGTGGACTAAATTTGCTCCAACAATGCTAAACGCTCTTAAGGAAGATAATAAAAAGTATAGCGACAAAGAGGCTCTTTTAGAAATTTCAAAAATATTAAATATAGAGATTCCAAAAATTGTAAGCTCTCTTTTTGATAAAGAGATTGTTCATAAAACCGTAGTTTCAAAAGATAAAATAGAAGAGGAGATACTCTCCTTTATAAAAGAGCGCTCTTAAAAAGGAATCGTCTCCTCAATCACATCTCCCGTTTTAGATATCGTATCTCCCACCACATCGGGGGTTACGACATTTACAACCGCTCCCGTTACTTTAAAAGGAACAGCCGCCAAAGAGCCGATACCACAGCCTGTGAAAAATATCAAAACAAAAAGCATTACAATAAATTTTTTCATAATTATCTCCATTATTTTTCATATTATAGCAAAATTTAAATTATTATCTAATAATTCCATACAATTTAGATATAATTGCAAATCTTATATTTTTGATAAAGGCAAATTATGAGAAAAACTTTTAATAAATTTATGTTTTTTTCTATTCTCACAGCTCAGGCAATTTTTGCAAGAGATTATTATGTCTCTACAAAAGGGGATGATTTAAATCCGGGCACCATAAACGCTCCTTTTAAAACCATTCAAAAAGCAGCCAATGTGGCAATAGCCGGAGATACGGTTTATGTAAGGGGTGGAACCTATGTTGGAACAGTCAGATTCAAACACTCCGGAAGCAAAGAAAAAGGGTATATCACTTTTAAAAACTATAAAAATGAAAAACCGATAATCACAAGAGAGGATAAAAATTACAAAATAGATACTGTAAGGGGAGACGGAGTATCTTATATCCGATTTGAAGGTTTCACGCTTTACAAACCTATAGCACAAGGAATTGTTTTTAGAGACGGGGGAAGCCATATAGAAATTTTAAATAATGAAGTTTACGAACAAAATGCACAGGTTCCAAACGGCCAAAGAGTCGGTCATGCAATTACAGTAACCACAACAAGAGATAAACCTATGACTCATATCATCATAAAGGGAAACAACGTTCATAATAATCATACAGGAAATACAGATAAAAGTGGAAATTATGACGAAGCTTTGACTATTTTGGGAAATGTGCAGTTTTTCCAAGTGGTAGATAATAGAGTGCATGATAACGATTTTATAGGAATAGATATTATAGGCCATCAAAGAGGAAATTTTTCAACTTTTGGAATGAATAAAAACGGCCTTGTAGCAAGAAATATTCTTTATGGAAATGGTAAGAAAAAAGAGTATGCGGCCAGCTTATATGTGGATGGGGCATTAAATTTGATAGTAGAAAATAATATCATTTATGATAATCACGGCTATGGCTTGGCAATCTCCCAAGAGAGCGAAGGTTCTACAGCCGAACATGTAATAGTAAGAAATAACCTCATATTAAACAGTTATGAAGACGGAGTGCTTTTTGGAGCGACAAACGGCAAAGTTCTTCATAGCGTATTTGTTCAAAATTCAGTTCAAAACGCAAAAAAAGAGAGAATTTTAATGTTTGGGAAAGGAAATCAAAATTCTCTTTTAAACAACTATTTCGGCTCTACAAACGGTAATCAAAGATTTATATTTGACATAAATTCCATTCCTTATGACTGGCAGATGGATTTTGACTCATATTATACGACAAGCTCATTTTATGCAAGAGTTAGAAATACATCCTATTATGATTTTGAAAGCTATCAAAAAAGCGGATTGGATGAAAACGGCTTTCAAACCAATAACCCGAAATTCAAAGACAAACAGCTTCATCTAAAAAAGGATTCTCCTTTAGTAGATTCTGGAGCTTTTCTTACAAAAACTATAAATTCTGGAAGATCAAACATAATAAAAGTTTTAAATGCAGATTTTTTCAGCGACGGCTTTTTTGTTAGAAAAGGAGATAAAATCAAAATAGGAGACAAAAGCGCCAAAATCTTAAAAATAGACTATCAAAATAATGAATTGACTCTCGATAAAACTATCTCTTTTAAAAAAGGAGAGCCGGTAAGCTATCTGTATGCAGGTAAAAAACCTGATATCGGATGGGATGAATATGCCTTAAAAAAAGATGGCAACGAAGACGATATGCATAATGCGCCGGAAAATCCAGATGATTCGCACAACGATATAGATAATCCAAGCGAGTTTACTTTTCAAAAAATTTTCCAAGATTTGTTAAAAGCAGGTTATCTTGAAGGAATGAGCAAAGAAGTTCAAAATCAATTTGTAAAAGAGGTATTGGATAACATTCTATCAAGAAGCAACAAAAAAAATGATTCCAGTTTTAAAATTTTCAATCCAATAAATAATATAAATAATTTCAAATTTTTCTAATAAGGAGTCTTAATGTATATAAAAAAACTGCTATCCCCTCTTGCGGCGCTTACCATTCTTTGCGCTTCATCTTATGCTGACAATATTATAAAAATACCGAAAACATCATTTAAAAGCTCTCCTCTAAAATATGCAAAATCGGAAGCTATAATTCAATTAAAAAATTTGGCTTTAGATAATGAGAGATTATCTGCAAATTTTAAAAATTTGCTTGATAAAACATTCGGAGTAAAAGGCTACACGATTCATATCTACTCCTCTTTAAAAGCAGCTCACATAAAGGTAAAAAAGTATTCAACAAAAGAGATTTTAAAGATTTTAAAAAATATATCTTTTAAACCTTTTATAGAGAGCTCCTCTGCAAACTATATCCACTCTTTATCCAATAAAACAAATGACACATACTATTCTAAATTATGGGTAATAGAAAACACGGGACAGAAAGTAAACAATACAAGCGGAAAGAGTGATGCTGATATGGATATAAAAGAGGCGTGGGATATAGAGGAAGGAAATAAAAATATTATAGTTGCCGTATTGGATACGGGAGTCGATTATACTCATGAAGATTTAAAAGAGAATATGTATAACGGAAATTTAAAACACGGATACGATTTTGCCGGAGATAACGACGGAAACAACGACGACGATCCGATGCCGGATAAGCCTTACGATCAAAACGGACACTATCACGGAACTCATGTAGCCGGTATAATAGGAGCTGTCGGAAACAATCAAAAAGGAATAAGCGGAACAGCTCAAAGAGTCTCCATTATGGCTTTAAAAGTATTTAGACCAAACGGTTACGGATACAATAGCGATATTTTGGAAGCTATGGATTACATATCAAAAAAAATAGATGATGGGGAAAATATAGTAGCTATAAACGCAAGTTTTGGAGGAAGCGGGGGAAGCCAAAACGATGCGATGAATAAGGCTATAAAAAAACTTGGACAAAAGGGAGTTGTATTTTGCGCGGCAGCCGGAAATGATGGTAAAAATATAGATAACGATCCGATATATCCGGCCTCTTATGATGCCAAAAACATAATAGCCGTAGCCGCAAGCGATCAAAACGATAATTTAGCAGATTTTTCAAATTACGGCAAAAGAAGCGTTGACGTAGCAGCCGGCGGTAAAAATATTTTAAGCACATACCCTCAAAACAAATATGCATACATGGACGGAACATCTATGGCAACTCCCTATATCAGCGGCATTGTAGCTCTTCTTAGAGCAAAATACCCAAGCGACAGCGCAGAGGATATAAAAAACAGGATATTAAAAAATGTAGATGAAATTCCCTCCATGCAAAATAAAATCGCTTCCAAAGGAAGAGCAAACGCATATAAAGCTTTGAGCGATTTACATGAAAATCCTCCAAAAAAAAATAATCCCCCAGTAGCAAAAGATGATAAAGCAAGCGTAGAGAGGGGAGATAGCGTAACTATTGAAGCATTAAAAAACGATTATGATCCAGACGGAGATAAAATTAAAATATTAAATGTCTCAAAACCTCCATGCGGAGAAGTATCCTATACAGATGATAAGATAATTTTCGATTCAAACGGATGTCAAAAGGGTTCTTACCAATTTAAATATCAAATAGAAGATGAGAAAAAAGCAAAAGGTGAGGCAAACATAAAAATAGAAGTAAAATCCAAAAGCAGCGGATGGGGATTTTTCGGAGGAGACAATAATTCTGGAGGATGGTTCTTTTAAAATATTTTTAAATTAATTTTATATTTCTTAAAATATAAGCAAATTTGCTTTTATTTTAAGAAAACTTAAAGAGCTTAGAGTTAAAATATAAACCTAATTAAAATATTTCAAGAAGGACGAGTTATGAAAAAGATATTAGGTTTGATTTTAACTCTTTTAGCTCTTAGCACAGGCGCTTTTGCAAAAAAAGCAAATATACATATATTAAATTTTCACTCCCTTAAACATACAAAATATCTAATTTTACCAACTCACAAAAATGCAAGATGGAAAAATTCCACAGTATATTGGTGGTATAACCCCTCAAAAGAGCACTACGATACAAATGCTGCGGTAAATACTCTAAAGAGAGCTATGAGAAAATGGGAAAATGTATGCTCTATAAAATTTATCTACAGAGGAATTACATATTCCAGCCAAATAGATGGAGGAGTGGTTGTAGGATGGACTTCAAGAAGATATTTAAAAGATGCAGCCGCGGTTTCCATAAGCATTCCATACGGAAAATATATAAGATATGGACAGATTTTGATAAATTATGATGAATTTAACGACGTAAACTACAATTTAGCCGAATTTGAAGGAATTATGATACATGAAGTGGGACACATAATAGGACTTGACCACTCAAACGTTCCATCTTCTGTGATGTATGCAAACCCCTATCATGAACCTTTATATATGCTAACTTTAAAACAAGATGATATAAGAGGCGCAAGAGCCTTGTATCCTTTGCACTCGCAAAATCATCAAACAACCAATACAAACAGCATTACACAAAAAAATGCAGACTATTTTTTGGATAAATTTTATCAAAGATATAGAAACTATTTTGGCAAAAAGAGAGGCGGACATTTTGATTGCGGAAGAGGCGGCTCTTTTAGATGCCAGATATTTAATACAGGAAAAGCGATAGCTGTGCATAAAAGATCTCATAACATTTACTTCTATAATAGAAAATGGTACTATTTTGGAGATGGAGACAGATACTGGTAAAGGGTGTAAATGGATAGTTTCGATATTTTAAAAGCTTTAAAAAAACTATCTTATCTAAAGAATGAAAGAGACCCGCTATGGTGGCCAAACAGCGGAAAGTTTGAAGTAATTATAGGAGCTATCTTAACTCAGCAGACAAAATGGGAAAAGGTAGAAAAGAGTCTAAATAATCTAAAAGAAAATAATCTTTTAGATTTGCAAACTCTTGCAAAAACAGACCATAGAGAGATAGCTCCTTTAATAAAACCGAGCGGTTTTTATAATACAAAAGCAAAAAGAATTAAAAATCTTTGTAAAAATATCCTTCAAGAGTTTGGAAGTTTTGAGAATTTTCAAGAAAACGTTCAAAGAGAGTGGCTTTTAGCTCAAAAAGGAATCGGTGAAGAGACGGCCGATTCCATCTTATGCTACGCATGCTACAAAGAAGAGATGGTAGTTGACAGTTACACTCAAAGAATATTAAATGAACTTGGATATGAGTTTGAAACCTACACTCAAACAGCTAACTGGCTAAAAGAGGGAATTAATGAAAATCTATCCAAAATTTATGAGCTTTATCAAAAAGAGATGCCTATAAATCAAATATACGCAAGATTTCACGGCAAAATAGTCGAATACGCAAAAGAGCAAATAAGAGGCAAAAAGGTTAATATAGAGCCTTTAAAAAATGCCATAGGGGAATAATCCCCTATTTGTTTAATTTCTCGATTCTATAAGAGAAAATTAGATGAAAAAACATAATCTCTGCAAAAAACGGGGATAAGATATTAACTACCGGAACAAAATTGAGTAAAGAAGCAAAAACTGCTATAACCCAAAGATAATATTTATGCTCTTTTAATTTCTTTATCCCATCTTCCTTGCAATATAAAGAAGCCACGCTTAAAAAGAGAGAATCTTTTATAAGCCATGCCCATAAAAATACCTGAATTAAAATATTAACTACCGGAACAAAAAAGAGCGGAAAAAGAAGAATTGATAAAAGAGTAAAAGTTATCATATCTTTAAAAGCGACCTTCGCAAACCCGGTTTTAAGAGGGGATTCGTTTATATCGTAATCTTCATAATCTCTCTCTTTTAGTGCTCTTAAAAATGGCTCTCTATAAAAAAGAATAATTAAAAATAAAGAGACGATAAAACCGTTATAAAAAATATAAACAGCTAAAAACCAGGCTAATCCTTCATCCACAGTTTGAAATGGAAGCCAAGTTAAAAGCTTAGAAATTGAAGCGTAAATATCATGCCAGTAGTAAAAAGCCACTATAGTCCAAAAAAGAGCTACTATTAAAACTAAAGATACAATAAAACTCTCATATCTCTCTTTTTTTATATATTGAATTAAAGGAGCGTTAAAGAAAGCAATAATCAATGCAAAAGTTACTAAAACGGCTTGGAACCAAAGAAAAAAAGCTAAAACAAAAGCCCCATTGGCTTTAACTATTGAAAAAGGTATCCAAGATATAACCTTTGCAGTAAAACTTGTTACAGGATTCCAAAAAATAAAACCTATTCCTATCCATAATAAAAAGAGAGGAATACCAACTCCCAAAACAATCTTTAAAACAGGCCAACTTAATACGTCTCTTACACTTTTTACAAAAACATGATAAAAATTCATATCTTCTCCTCTTTTTGTCATTAAAACATTATAACATTAAATTTGAATCCATATTACCATCTTAGTTGCAAAATCAAATGGAGCTGTTGCTTTCATAAACTTCTATCTTCCACTCTCCTTTTACAAAAGGAGGTTTTAAACCTTCTAAAATGATAGGAAAATCTATTTTAATTACTGAAGGATAAGAATTTAAATTATCAAAAAAATTATAAAAAGAGTTTATATCATCAAAAATAAACTCCATTTTATATTCAATTTTTGTAAAATTACCTTCTATTTTTTTAATAAATATAACTTTTACATTTTTAAAAAATTTTAAAGAAAACTTTTTAAATTTACTAACATTGAAAGGCTCTCTTAAAGCTTTTGTAATTTTTTTATTGCTTTCTCTATAATTTTGAAGCTCACTTTTTAAAGTTTCATACTTATTTAATACTTTATAATAACCTTTTAAATTTTCTTTATAATTGATATATTCAGACTTATAAATTTTGATTGTAGGAACAATAAAGACCCATATTAAAAGAGCAGCAAAAACTATATAAGCTAAAATTCCTACAATTATTTGAATTATACTGATATCTTCAAATCCTCTTTGCATTACCTACTCGAAGATATTTTATTTTCATTTTTAGATACGAATCTATACCATCCATCTTTTTGCAGATAAAAATCCACCGCGCTTTTTGTAAAAACTGATTTTAAAGGAGGAGCTAAAAACAGGTTATAAACCTCTTTTGAAGGAGTAATTCCATAAATTGTTAAAGTAGTTTCATTCATTATCAATTTTGTCAATGTTATTTGATCTGGGATTAAATCAAAAAAATTTTTCAAACTCTTTTTAATAAGAGTATTTTGATTGTCTATATCGTTTACAAAATTTCTCTCTTTTTTTATATTTTCTATCTTCTTTTGAAAATCCTTTATTTCAACCAAAAATTTGCTCTTCTCTTTACTCTTTTGCACTAAAGTTTCTTCAAAAGATTTAATTTTATACTCTAAAATCATATTAAATCCAATAAGAATCAAAAAAGTCAATATTGTAAAAAAAAACCATACTCTGGTTACATAACCTATCAAAGGTTTATTATAAGGTTCTATAAAACTATACATTACTCTAAAATCTCTTCTTCACTAAGCTCATTTATTTTTTTTAAGATATTTACTTTTTTAACCTCTACATCAAGCAAAAGCTCTTTTTCCAAATAATCTACAACTTTATAATCCATATTTTCATATTCGAATATTTTAACATTTTCTATAAAACTGCTATCATAAAGAGGATTGTTATAAAAATCTTTCATAGATTTTTTAATATTCTCAACTATAGCTTTTGAATATTCACTCTCTATCAAAACACCCTCCATCATCGAATCTAAATCCATATCATCTGGAGAAGTGACGTTATCTAACTCTTCAAAATCCGCTATTGCATCAAGATCCTCAAGCTCTTTAAACATATCATCAGCCTCTAAATCATCTAAAATAACCGAATCCTCATCAGGCAAATTCTCTTCATCACTACTTAAAGCTTCATCATCTTTAACCTCAAGATCATAAAAAGAACCGTAAAGAAATTTACCTCCTCTCATGATAATTAAAGTTATAGATTTTTCTTCATTTAAAAGATAAAGCGTTGTAGTTTTGTTGAATTTATCCTCTTTTATAAAACTGTATAAAATCACAAAAGGAGAGTATATAAAATCTATTTCTATATTTTTAAATATTTTTTTTATCCAATTAATCTCTATATTTGAAGCGTAAACACTCCAATTGCCTTCTATACATATTCTTTTTACGCTATTTATATCTATATTAAAATCACTAAATCTTTTGCTATCACACCCGCTAAAAGCTCCTTGAGCATTAGAGGTTAAAAGAACTCCAATATAAGTATGCTTATATTTTTTTAAAGCGTTTTCAAAAAACTCTTCCATGTCGGAAGTTAAACTCATATCTTTTTGGGGCACGAAAGTTACTTCATTCTCTTTTAACGTTTTTCCTCTTTTTTTTAAATCTATTCTAATATGACACTTCTCTTTATGTAAAATAACCGAAATAAATTGATGAGTAATAAAGTTTTTTATTTTTTTAGAAAGATTCATCCATATCCTTTGCCATTGGATGAGATTTCATATAACTCTCCAATTTCCGTTTGTTATTTAGTTTTGTATAAATCTCGGTCGTAGCAAGAGAACTGTGTCCAAGCAGTCTGCTAACATCCGTTATTCTGCCCCCTTCATTTAAAATATCGGTAGCAAAAGAGTGTCTTAACTGATGAGGAGTAGCTTTAATTCCGACTCTTTTAAAGGCTTTTTCAATTTTATACCTCAAAGCGCTCTCACAAACTCTTTTTTTGTTTTTTTCAAACAGATACTCAGTTGAAGGATTATTTGCCAAATAGTTCTCAATCTCTTTTCTAACCGAAGGTAAAAGCGGAATTTCCCGCGTCTTTTTGCCTTTTCCCTCAACTCTTATCCACTCTTTTGAAATATCTTTAAGTTTAAGATTAGAAGCTTCGCTTATTCTAAGCCCAAGCCCGTAAATTAAAACTATCACAACCCTCTCATCATCTTTAGCTTTCTCTAAAGCCTCCTTTATATGTCTAAAAGATATAGGTTTTGGAAGCGTCTTTGGCACCTTTATCGAATCATCGGCTACTAAAAATATATTATACCCCACCTCTTCTAAGTATTTGGCAAAACTTCTAACAATACTTACCTTTTTTGAAATCGTCTTTTTATTTTTTTCTTTTAGATAGGTTCTATAGGGAGTTAAATTCCACTCCCAGACATCATCTTCCTTGCTTATATCTATATAAGAAAAAGCCTCTTTTAAAGAAGCAAAATATGTTTTTGCGGTAAGAGGGCTGTAACCTCTAACTTCTGTAAGATAGGATATAAAATCTGAAATTTCATCTTCAAAAAAGCTCTTCATGTATTTTCTTAAATTTAGAATAGATATCAAAAGCCTCTTTTTTTAATTTTTTGTCCGTAAGAGCAGTAGGAGTTAACTTTTTAAATCTCTCAATCATCGTTTCGCACATCATCTTTATTCTTATTTTATCTGAGTTTGATACTGATTTTTGATTGCTTATCTCTTCGATTTTTTTTAAATATTTTCTGCCGTCTTCTATATAATCTTGAAATTTTGCGGATATTTTACTTTGAGTCATTACAGTAAAAGCCATCTTATTATAAGGATCTATATCAAAAGCCTCTTTTGAGAGAATATAAGCCTTTTTAAAATCACCCTTTATGTAGTAATATTTAGCCTCTATCGATTTTTTATAAGATTCATTTGTATAAAAATATAAAAAAACAGCTCCAATAATTAAAACAGTAAACAAGCTATATAAAATCTTTTTCATCAAAAATATCCAGACGCCTTTTTATAACTCTCTTTGCCTCCTCTTTTGAAAGCCCCTCTACGCTAAAAGGCTCGCTTGCATAAAAGTAAAGAGTGCTAAAAGGTTTTGGAATAATAAATTTATCCCAACTATTAAGCTGCCAAAATTTGGAGGCTTTGTATCTTGTCGCTATAATTTTCATCCTCTTTTTTTGAGCTATCAAAACAACGCCATCAGCAAGAGAGTGATATGGACCCCTTGGACCATCGGGAGTAATAGCTACATCATATCCGTTGTCTATTGCTTTGAAAGTCTCTTTCAAAACTTTAACAGACCCCTTGCTGCTGCTTCCCCTAACGGAATCAAATCCATAAAGTTTTAAAATTTTGGCTATTATCTCTCCATCGAAATGCTCACTTATCATTATAACGGTTTTTATCTCTTTTCTAAACTTCTTATACATAAAAAGCTGCATTAGCATTTCACCGTGCCAAAGCACTCCGATAAAAGGTTCTTTAGGAATATTGGAAGTTATATAAAATTTTTTCTTGCAAGTAGCGTAAATTAATCTAATTAGAAGATATCCAAGATATGGGCCAAGTAAAAGGAGAATCTTTCTTGTTACCTTTTTACTCAATTTACTCAATTATCTCCCCAAAAAGAGAGTGTCTGCCAGCTTTTGTGATTTTAACTTTTTTAAACTCTCCAAGCAGCTCTTCACTTCCGTTTACAAGCACCAAAAAGTTATTATCGCTTCTTCCTCCCACTCTGTTTTGGCTTTTTAACTCTTCAAAATAGACTTCATAAACCTTCCCAACCTCTTTTTTTATCTTCTTATCCAAAATTTGGTTATGAAGCTCTTGAACCTCTTTAAGTCTTCTTGAAGCTGTCTCTTCATCTACCTGATTTTTAAACTCGGCCGCTTTAGTAAAGGGTCTTGGGGAGTATTTGAAGCTAAAAATCTGCTCAAACTCAACCTCTTTTATAACATCTAAAGTATCTCTAAAATCCTCTTCGCTCTCTCCTGGAAATCCAACTATTATATCCGTGCTTATATGAACATCTTTGACCAAATCTCTTAACTTTTTGGCCCTATCCAAAAACCACTCTTTTGTATAGCCTCTTTTCATATCCCTTAAAACTTTGGTAGAGCCGCTTTGAAGAGGCATATGCATCGATTTGCAGATTTTGGGATTTTTTGCAAAAACTTCCAAAAATCTGTCATCCATATGCAAAGGATGGGGAGAAGTAAATCTTATTCTCTTAACCTCCTCTATTTCGCTTATCATCTCCAAAAGATCGGTAAAGTCTATCTTTTTAGTCAAGGGATCGCTAAATCTTTTTCCGTAATTATTAACATTTTGTCCAAGCAAAAAGATCTCTTTTGCCCCGTTTTTAGCAGCTCTCTTGGCCTCTTTTAAAATAAGCTCTGAAGGGATAGAAATCTCTTCTCCTCTTGTATGGGGAACAATGCAAAAGGTGCATTTTTTATCACATCCGATTGAAATATTTATCAAAGCTTTATAGGGATTTGATCTAAAATCGCTAAAAGCGTATGTGCTCTCGTCATAATCTATATCTACATCTACAAACTTATCCTCTTTTATAGCTTTTGTTATTTTTGAGACATTTCTTGCTCCAAGCACAAAATTTACATAAGGAGCCTTTTTTATAATCTCCTCTCCCAAATGGCTTGCGGTGCATCCGCAAACGCCGATTTTGGCATTTTTTTTCTTTCTTTTGTTAAAAACTCCAACTTCGGAGAAAAGTTTATGAACGGGCTTTTCTCTAACAGAGCATGTATTTATGATAATAAGATCGGCTTCCTCCAATTTATCGGTAAGCTCATAATTTTCTTTTTTTGTAAGCTCCGCTATGATATGCTCGCTGTCTCTTACATTCATAGCGCAGCCAAGAGTCTCTATAAAAAACTTTTTCCTCATCTCTCCTCTTTACATAATATGAACTTCATAAATATAGTCATGATCGTCAAGACCGTATTTAACTTCTCTTAAATATACGCTTTTACCTTTATCTTCAAAATATTCAATCATTTTTACTAAATTTTTATGCTCGTTATCTCTGTCAAAATAGAATATCTTTTGAGACTCCTTTTGGACTATCTTATCTATCTCTTCCAAATCAATCTCTTTAGGCTTTGCGCCAAGCTCGGCTCTTGCCAATTTTATTTTCATCAAAAAACCCTTTACATTTTAAGATATTTTTGCTACATTATCATACTAAAAGTAGCGGGAGTATACCAACTTTTGTATAAATTACTTATTAAGCATTACATATTAATAATAATAAAAGCCCGTTTTAGATAAAATCCGTATCTTCTGCGATAAATAAAAAATCACTCAATAAATAATCAAAGGAACGAAAATTTGGAAAAAGTTATAAATATTATAGAGTCTATTGCCCATGAAAAGGGGCTTAGCATAAAAGATGTAAGAGAAGCTTTAAAAACAGCATTAATCAAAACAGCAAAAAAAATATATGGAAAAGAGTATGACTATACTGTAGAAATAGATGAAAAAAATAAAGAGCTTAAGCTTTTTCAAAGGGTATTGGTCGTATCTGACGAAGATGAGAGAAAAGATGAAGATAAAGAGAAATATATCTCGCTATCGGAAGCTAAAGAGATCGATCCAAATATTGAAATAGGAGACGAGCTAACTTATGAGCTTCCTTTAAACGATCTTGGAAGAACGGCTGCGGCCACTCTTCACAAAGAGCTTGAATACCATATCCAAAGAGCTTTGGAGAGGGGAATTTTTGAAAAATATAAAAATAAAATCGGAGAGATAGTTTTTGGAACGGTAACAAGAGTCGATCAAGAAGAGAATACCTATATAGAGATAAACGAAGTGCAAGCGATACTTCCAAAAAGAAACAGAATAAAAGGGGAGAAATTTAAACCCGGAGATGTGGTAAAGAGCGTTATTAGAAGAGTGGATATAGATAAAAACAGCGGAATGAGAATAGAGCTTTCAAGAACCACTCCAAAATTTTTAATAGAACTTTTAAAATCGGAAGTTCCGGAAATTAAAGATGAAATTATAATCGTTCAAAAGGCTGCAAGAATTCCCGGAGAGAGAGCAAAAGTCGCCCTTACCTCTTTAGATCCCAAGGTAGATCCGGTAGGAGCTACAGTCGGAGTTAAGGGA
>JALVCR010000052.1 GCA_027009865.1 Campylobacterales bacterium | reverse complement strand
CTCTCATTTTAAAGGCAAAAAACATCTAAAGGCAAAAAACGGCCAGATGGGTATGGGAAGAAAGAAGCACGGAAAAAGAGGAGAGGATTTAATTATAAAAGTGCCTCCCGGAACGCAGGTTATAGATAAAGCAAGCGGCAAAGTGCTTTTGGATTTGACAAAAGAGGGCGAGAAGGTTTTGTTTTTAAAGGGAGGCAAAGGGGGGCTTGGCAACTGGCATTTTAAAAGCGCTTCCAATCAAAAGCCAACTTACGCTCAGCCCGGACTTGAGGGCAAAACTATGGAAGTTAGATTAGAGCTTAAACTAATAGCGGATGTCGGGCTTGTCGGTTTTCCAAATGTGGGCAAATCAACTCTGATTTCCACCGTCTCAAACGCTTCTCCAGAGATTGCAAATTATGAATTTACAACTTTAACTCCAAAACTTGGAATTGTAAGAGTCGGAGATTTTGACTCTTTCGTAATGGCTGATATTCCCGGAATCATAGAGGGAGCAAGCGAAGGAAGAGGTTTGGGGCTTGAGTTTTTAAGGCATATTGAGAGAACAAAATTTTTACTTTTTATGCTGGATATTGCAAATTATAGAAGTTTAGAGACTCAATATGAAGAGTTAAAAAATGAGCTTGAGAAATTTTCCCAAAAACTCTCAAAAAGAGCTTTTGCTATAGCGTTTAGCAAAGTTGATGCTCTAAGCAAAGAGGAAGCAAAAGAGAAAATAGAGAACTTTTTGAAAAAATTTAATCTCTCTTTTAAAGAGGTTCAAAACGATTACGGATTTGTAAAAGATTATCCCTATTTTTTGCAAGATATTTATGAATACGATTTAAAAAAGCCCTTTTTTGCGGTTGCAATTTCAGCGGTGTCCCATCTTAATATAACTCCTTTAACTTTTGCCCTAAATGATGCTGTTAAATTCTTAAAAAGAAGAGAGAATGAAGAGAGTGGTAATTAAAGTCGGAACTCATGTTTTAACCGAGCAAAACAGGCTTGCAAGAGATAGGATAATGAATCTTATCTCTTTTATAGTAGAGCTTATGAAAAGATATGAAGTTATTTTGGTATCTTCAGGAGCGGTAGCTGCCGGCTATACGAAGATTAAACTAAATAAACAGATGGTGGAGAATAAACAAACACTCTGTGCGGTAGGGCAGCCCTATTTGATGAGCGTATATCAAAAAAAGCTTGAGAGACTTGGATTTTTGGCCGGTCAGGTTCTTTTAACGGCGGATGATTTTGATTCAAGAAAAAGAACCCAAAATGCAAAAAGAGCAATAGAAACGATGTTAAAATATAAAATTTTGCCTATTATAAATGAAAATGACACCACCGCTATAGAGGAGCTTGTATTTGGGGACAACGATCAGCTCTCAGCTCACGCTACTTACTATTTTGATGCCGATTTACTTGTAATTTTATCCGATATAGACGGATATTATGATAAAGATCCAAAAAAAAATGAAGATGCCAAAATTTTAAAAGTTGTAAATGAAATAGATAACAAAGATTTAGAAGATGAGTGCTCTCCAAATCATGCGTTTGCCACGGGAGGGATAGTAACGAAACTAAAAGCTGCCGATTTTCTTTTAAAGAGAGGAAGATCTATGTTTTTATCAAGCGGTTTTGATTTAAAAGATGCCAGAAGTTTTCTGCTTGAAGGAAAACATTTTGGCGGAACTCTTTTTACCCCCAAGGAGAATTTATGAAAATAGTTTTTATGGGAACTCCCGCATATGCCACTGAGATTTTAAAAGCTCTTTTAAAAGAGGAAGGTATTGAGATTTTGACAGTTTTTACTCAGCCGGATAAAAAGGCTGGAAGAAAGATGATTTTAACTCCTCCCCATATTAAATCATATATTAAAGAAAACGGTATCGATATTCCTATTTATCAGCCTGAGAGTTTAAAAGATGAAGAAAGCTATGAGATAATTAAATCTCTAAATCCCGATTTCATTATAGTTGCGGCATACGGCCAGATTCTGCCTAAGAATATTTTGGATATCTCAGTTTGCATTAATCTTCACGCTTCAATTCTTCCAAAATATAGAGGAGCAAGCCCGATTCAAAGCGCTATTTTAAACGGAGATGAATTTACGGGCGTTACGGCTATGCTGATGGATGAGGGGCTTGATAGAGGGGATATGCTCTCCTTTTCATATACCAAAATAGGCGATAAAAATGTTGTTAAGCTTTTTGAGGAGCTTTCCAAAATGGCCGGAGAGCTTACGGTGGATACATTAAAAAATTTTGACAGATTAAAGCCTATAAAACAGCTTGACGCTTTGGCAAGTTATGCTAAAAAGATAGTAAAAGAGGATGGACTTATAGAATTTTCGGATGCCTCTTTGATTTATAGGAAATTTAAAGCTTTTTATTTATGGCCTGGAATTTTTCTAAAAAGCGGACTTAAATTAAAGGATTTGGAAGTTGCCAAAAGGGATGGAGAGTATAACAGAGGGGAGATTTTATCGATAGAAGATGAGAGATGCATTGTAGTTGGATGCAAAAGAGGCGCTATAAAGATTTTCAGACTCCAGCCTCCATCAAAAAGAGAAATGGGAGCGGTTGAGTATATAAGGGGGAAAAGGCTTAAAGTTGGAGATTATCTATCTTGAAAGCATAGATTCAACGCATAAATTTTTAGAAAGAGAGATAAAGAATAAAAAATTAAATCCGCCAATTGCGGTAGTGGCCAATAAACAAACCAGCGGAGTTGGAAGCAGAGGGAACAGATGGATAAGTTTGGATGGAAATCTTTTTCTATCCTTTGCCCTAAAAAATAATTTTCTACCTAAAGATTTGCCTTTAGCCTCCGCTTCTATATATTTTGCAATGATTATGAAAGAGACTCTTTTTAATATGGGTTCATCCGTTTGGATTAAATGGCCTAATGATTTTTATATAAATGATAAAAAAATAGGGGGAGTGATTACCAAAAAGTTTAAAAATATTATACTTTGTTCGATAGGAGTTAATTTAAATAGGGCTCCTGAGGGTTTTGGTAAACTTGATATAAACATAGATAAAAAAATTATTTTAAAAGAATTTTTTACTATTCTACAATTAACTCCCTCTTGGAAGGAAATATTTAGGAAATTTCAGATAGAATTTCATAAGAGTGGCGGTTTTTCCTTTCATAGTGGAAAAATTAAATATTTTATACAAAATGCGATCTTAAACCCTGACGGATCTATAACGCTTAATGGAAAAAGGATATATAATTTAAGATGAAAGAGATAATTGCTATAGCCAACCAAAAAGGTGGTGTGGGTAAAACTACGACAGCTATTAACTTAGCCGCTTCTTTGGCTGTAATGGAGAAGAAAGTATTGTTAATAGATCTTGATCCGCAAGCAAATGCTACTACAGGCTTGGGATTTAACAGGAACCAGTATGAGTATAATATTTATCATGTTTTAATAGGAAGAAAGAAATTATCTCAAATTATTTTAAAATGTTCTATTCCCTCTTTTCATCTGGCTCCGTCAAGTATTGGTCTGGTGGGGGTTGAGAAGGAGTTTTATGAAAGCGATACGAAAGGAAGAGAGCTTATTTTAAAAAATAAGATAAAAGAAGTTGAAGGAAAATATGATTATATAATTATTGACACTCCTCCGGCTTTAGGCTCTATTACTATTAACGCTTTGGCTGCGGCACATTCTGTAATAATTCCCATTCAATGCGAATTTTATGCTCTTGAAGGATTGGCTCAGCTTTTAAATACGGTAAAACTTATAAAAAGAACCATAAATCCAAGACTTGATATAAAAGGATTTTTGCCTACTATGTTTAGCAGGCAAAACAATCTCTCAAAACAGGTCTTTTTTGATTTAAAACAGCATTTTAAAAGCAAACTTTTTTATGATAAAGAAAAATCTTCATATATTGTAATTCCAAGAAACGTGAAGCTTGCCGAATCTCCAAGCTTTGGAAAACCTATAATTTTATATGACGTTAAATCAAGCGGTTCAATAGCATATCAGGCGTTAGCCGAGAATATTTTAGCAGCGAGTTGAAAATGGCTGTAAAAAAGAGACTTGGAAGAGGATTGAGCGCTATTTTGGAGGATGTTGAGCTTGCTTATAAACAAGAAATTGATGAAAATGAAGAGAAAATAAAAGAGATACCTCTTGATTTGATTTCTCCAAATCCATATCAGCCCCGCAAATATTTTGATGAAAAATCTCTTAGCGAGCTTTCTGAGTCTATAAAGAAGTATGGACTTTTGCAGCCGATAATAGTTGTTAAAAAAAATGACGGATATATGCTAATAGCCGGAGAGAGAAGGTATAGAGCGGCTAAAATGGCAGGATTTAGCGAAATTAAAGCTATAGTTACCGATTTTGAAAATGAAAATTTAAGAGAGCTTGCTTTAATAGAGAATATCCAAAGAGAGGATTTAAATCCAATAGAGCTTGCAAAAAGCTATAAAGAGCTTATAGAAGAGCATAAAATAACTCAGGAAGAGCTTGCCGATATCATTCACAAAAGCCGAACTCAAATTACCAATACTTTAA
>JALVCR010000051.1 GCA_027009865.1 Campylobacterales bacterium | reverse complement strand
CGTTACGATAGATATGTTTTGAAATCCCCTCTCTTTTAGCTTATCCAAAACAAAAACGAAATTTTGAAATTTTGCATTTTTATCGCAATTTATCAAAATAGAACTTTTCTTTGAGAGGTCTTTTAATTTATTGGCAAACTCATCTTTTAAAACCCTTTCCTTTTCAAAAAATATCTCTCCATTTTCTTTTATTGTAATAGAGAGGCTCTTTTTTACAATCTTCTCTTTTGAAGAGGATTTTGGCAAAGAGATGGGAATAAGATTTTTTTGAACGAGAGTGGAGGTAGTTAAAACAATAGCCAATAACACAAGCATAATATCCACAAAAGGAATTACGTTTATAGAGTCAAACTTCTTCACCCCCTATACTCTCCTATCAAAACCTCAACCCTTCTTGATAAATAGTTATAAAAAATAACGGAAATTATAGCAACCAAAAGACCTACTGCGGTAGTTTTTAAAGCCAAAGCCAAAGAGGACATAATAACCTCAACCGCCATATTCTCTTTTGACATATCAACAAAAGTTTGCATAATCGCCAAAACCGTTCCAAGCAGCCCTATATAGGGAGCGTTGGAAGCGATAGTAGCAATAGCGGTTAAATTTTTGGTAAGAGAGGTTTTAAGTTTGTTCTCGCTATCAAAAGAGTTTAAATCAACTCTTCTATAATAGAAAAATCTCTCCAAAAAAAGAGCCAAGGATATAATGCTCATCAATACCAAAATACCGATTATTCCATAATCTATTATCTCTTTTAAATACTCCATCTCTCCTCTTAAAAACTGTAATTTACATTAAGATACAGATATCTTCCAGGATCAAACAATTTCACTTTCCTCTTCCCGCCGGTTACTACCAGTGTCAAATCATTATATGTATTAGAAGAGGCATATTTTCTATTTAACAAATTATCCACGCCAAAAGTGAGTCTAATTTTATCATTTATCTCTTTATTAGCTTTGATATTAATCAAAACATAGCCAGCAAGCTCACTCTCTCCGTTATCAGAATCAAATGCTTTCCATCTATCTCTCGCAATTGTCTCAACGGTAAAATCCAAAGTATCGTCATAAATATAGTTTGCCGCAACTCTTATTTTAAAAGGGGTTATATCGGCTAAATCTCTATCCCTTTGACCAGGCAGAGGCTCATCCTTTCTTCCTTTAAGATAAGATACTCCATACTCAAAAGCCAGATTATCTTTGGCAAGATATGAACCGCTAAACTCCAAACCGTAAACTTTTGCGTCTATATTTACAAATTTATGGCTTGGGCGTTTTAAATCAAAATAGATATAGTTTGATAATCTGCTGTAAAAAGCCTTCAATTTCATAGATCCATTTTCAAAATCTCTCAAAATTCCCCCGTCAACTTCCGTATTTGAAACTTTTTTCAAATCGGGAGTTCCTATAATAACTCCTTTAGTTTTTTCAACAAAATACAGCTCTCTTCCATCAGGAACTCTGCTTGCTCTGCCTATGCCAAAAAAGAGATTTGTATTTTGATTTAGTTTATAGGTATCAAAAATATTGGCGCTTAGATAATTATAACTTGGCTCATTCAAACCTCCGCCATTGCTTATATCCACGCTGTCATATCTGACTCCGATTTTTAAATTATGATTTGAAATATCTTTTTTCATAACCAAAAATAAAGCCTTATCTTTGGTAACCGAATCATTTATGGATTTTCTCCAAAAAACAGAAGATTTCTTATAGTATGTTCCATCCCACTTTCTATCGCTTGCATCCACTCCAAAATCCAAAGCAAGCCCGTTTAAAATAAGGCTGTTTTTTACTCTTGCTCCATAGATTCTGCTAAACATATCATTTACAACTTCTCCCATTTTCCCTAAAGAGGAATTTCTGTAGAAATTGCTCATAGGATGTTTTACTTTTGAGTAATAGTATAAAACTTCTAGTTTTTTAGAAAAACTTCCCAAATTATCTATACTATATTTTACGTTGTAAAGATCGCTATCATCCTTTTTTGCATCCATAGGAGTATTGGGATATAAAACATCATCGCTTCTATTTGAGGTATATGAAAATACAAGAGAGTGTTTATCCTTTCTTAAAAAGAGTTTTCCCAAAAAAGATTTTTTTGAAAAAGCATCCATATCTTCATATCTATTTTGATAAAGATACTTTTTATCTGTGCCAGCTTTTATAAGCTGATCTTGAAACTTATCTCCATCGGCGTCTTTATATTGCCCGCTATCCTCTTTTGAAAAGCTTATTAAAGCTCTTATATCCTCGCTTCCACCGCTTAAAGTAAAAGAGCCTTTCTTATAATCAAACCTCCCGGCATTTAAATTTATCTCTCCATTTAATCCTTTTTTGGGCTTTTTAGTATAAACCTTCACATCTGCACTTAAAGTCCCGAAATTTTCCACATCATACGGTCCCTCATCAACCTCTACATAGTCGATATTATTTGTTACTACATGAGAAATGGGAGGATCCATTCTGTTTGGACATCCGCCGTAAATTTTTCCTCCGTCTATTATTACGTTTATATTATCCCTCTTTTGCCCTCTTACTATGATATCGTTTGCAATGGCGCTTCTTCTGCTAATCTCAACGAAAGGAAGCTTCTTAGATAAAGCCTCTCCCAAATCAGCAGATTTTAGCTCTTCACCGCTTACATCGTTTACCTTGACGCTATCTATACTCTCTTCTACCGTAACGGTAT
Organism: Campylobacterales bacterium; assembly: GCA_027009865.1. Classification (GTDB taxonomy): domain Bacteria; phylum Campylobacterota; class Campylobacteria; order Campylobacterales; family JAADDG01; genus JAADDG01. The sequence goes on along the minus strand of JALVCR010000051.1, from coordinate 1,842 downwards.
CCAAATTTATCTCTGCTCCTAAAGCTAAAGAGCACAATAGACTAAGAGAAATGAAACCTTTCATAAATCACTCCTTTTAAAAACTAATAAAAATGATACCAATAGCTTGTTAACTTTGTGTTAAATAAAAATCTTTTATGCCGATATTTAATTAATAGAATGGAGGATTAAATGAAGAAAACTATTTTTATAATTAGTTTATATTCCGCTTTTGTTTTCACAGGTTGTGCTACAAATCAAACTGCTCATAAAAGCGCAAGCAATGTTTTAAAAACAAATCCCAACAAATACATAATAAACAATCTTCCTTTGCACTATAAAGTCTCAATTATAAACTATAGCTCGAAATTTACCAACAATTTGCTTCACGCATCCGTAAATATTCAAAACAACGATCAAAAAAGGTATTTTCTGGAATATAGATTCAGATGGTTTGACGATAGCGATTTTGAAGTTGGAAAGACTCCATGGCTTCCGCTGACTCTAAACGCAAGAGAGTTTAAAAGCATTCAAGAGATAGCCCATACCCCAGATGCCGAAAAATTTAAATTTTATATAAGAGAAAAACAGTAGGAGAAAAATATGAAAAAAACTCTTTTAAGTCTAACCCTAAGCGCTCTTATTTTTTCAGGATGCGCCACTTCTTATAATCAAACAGCCCGCTATATAGATAAAGAAAAGCTTGGCACCTCCACACCCGTTACCTTAGGACTCGATTATGAAGATTTGGAGAGGGCGTCTTTGAAACTTGTAAACTCTATGCTAAAATCCAAAGCTTTCTCTTTAAACAATCCAAATAAAAGATATGTTCTTATGATAAGCGATTTTATAAACGATACAACCCAAAGAATCGATATAGACCAATTGATTAAAAAGATAAGAATAGCCCTCTTAAACAGCGGAAGATTTATCATAACCACCGCCGTTAGAGCTGGAGGGGCGGAAGATATGGCAAGCTATCAGGTTAGAAAATTAAGAAAAATTGACGAATTTAACCAAAAAACAATAGCTAAAAAGGGGGAGATGATAGCGCCCGATTTATCGCTATCTGGAAAAATCATCCAAAGAGTAACTCCGCTTTCAAATAAAGAGCAAAGAGTCGATTACTATATACAAATGAGCATTACCGACTTAAAAACGGGCCTTGCCCTTTGGGAAGGGGAAGAAGTAATATCTAAAGCTGGAGATTCTAAAGCTGCTCCTTGGTAATTTCATTTAGATAAAAAATGAGGGTTTTTGCATTTTTTACGGCAAATCCCTCAAAATCGTTATTAAAATAGCAAAAAACTCTTCTGTTTCTTTTTAAAAACTCTTTTATTTTTTTAGCCCACTCTTTTAAATAATCATCTTCATAACTTCCCCTGTAATAACCGCTTGGACCGTGAAACCTAATGTAGATATTTTTTGAAGTCTCAATCACGGGCGTTTTCTTTTTGCCAAAATCGTGAATACAGAAAGCTATGTCATATCTTTTTAAAAGCTCATAAACATCATCTTCATACCAGCTTTTATCTCTAAATTCAAAGGCGTAATTAAAACTTTCTGGAAGTAAAGATAGAAAATCGGCTAAAAGATTAATATCCTTTTTTAAAGAGGGAGGAAGCTGAAACAAAATCATCCCCGTATGAGATTTTAAAGGCTTTATTAAATGGAGAAAAAGATAAAGTTCCTCTTTAGCATCTTTTAATTTCTTATAATGAGTTATGCCTCTGTAAGCCTTTAGGGAATATAAAAAACCGCTACTTGCCTTTTTTGCCCAATTCTCCACGCTTTTTTGTTTTGGCAGATGATAAAAAACAGAATTTAACTCCACCGTATCAAAATTTTGAATATAAAAATCAA
>JALVCR010000050.1 GCA_027009865.1 Campylobacterales bacterium | reverse complement strand
TAATAGGAGCAACCGCTTTCTCACTTGTTTTTAATGAATCTGGAGCAAGCGATTTGGTTCTTGAGTTTTTTGAAGAGGATATAGCAAATCAGTGGATTTTTATTGCCACGGCAATGATTACTATATTTTTGCTTGGATTTTTTGTAGATTTTCTTGAAATATCCTTTATTGTTTTACCGATATTGGTTCCGATTGTCCAAAGCTTTAATATAGATCCTATCTGGTTTGCAATTTTGGTGGCTATGAACTTGCAAGCTTCATTCCTAACGCCTCCTTTTGGATTTGCGCTCTTTTATCTAAAGGGGGCGGCGGGAAATTTAGTTAGCACTTCGGATATCTATAAAGGGGTTCTGCCTTTTATACTTCTTCAAGTGTTAACTTTGCTGGTATTGATTTTTTACCCTAATATTATAAATATTTTTTAAAGGAAAATTATGCAGCATCTATACGCCCCATGGAGAGACGAATATGTAAAAAACGAGCAAAAGATAGAGGGGTGCGTATTTTGTCATATCATAAAAAACAGACAAGATGATAGAAAAAATCACGTCATTTTAAGAGAAAAAGATTTTTTTATAGTTATGAACAAATACCCCTACACGCCGGGGCATTTTATGATAATTCCAAATCTTCATACCGATTCTTTGGAAAATTTAAATGAAGAAGTGTGGCTTAATATGAACAGATTTGCAAAAATAGGAGTCGAGCTTTTAAAAAACGGCCTAAATGCAAAGGGAGTAAATATAGGTATGAATCTTGGAGAGACAGCGGGAGCTGGAATTGCCGAGCATATTCATCTGCATATTGTTCCAAGATGGGAGAGGGATACAAATTTCATAACGGCAATCTCCGAAGTTAGAATCTATTCGACAGATTTTGATAGAATATATGAAAAAATAAAAAGACTCTTTGAAGAGAGGCTTAAAAAAGGATAAAAATGCTAATAGACGGGCACGGAAGAAAAGTAACATACCTTAGAATCTCCGTAACGGAGAGATGCAATTTTAGATGCCAATATTGTATGCCCGAAAAACCTTTCTCTTGGGTTCCAAAAGAGAACCTTCTAAGTTTTGAAGAGCTTTTTTTGTTCGTAAAAACAGCAATTGACGAGGGAATTAATAAAATTAGAATAACCGGAGGAGAGCCTACTTTAAGAGAAGATTTGGATAAATTCATAAAGATGATAAGCGATTATAAAAGCGATATCGATCTTGCAATGACGACAAACGGATATCTTTTAAAAGAGAGCGCAAAAAAATTAAAAGAGGCGGGACTTAAAAGAATTAATATCTCTTTAGACTCTCTAAGAAAAGAGACAGCTTTCAAAATTGCTCAAAAAGATGTATTGGATAGAGTATTAGAGGGAATAGAAGAGGCTTTAAATGTGGGCCTTAAAATAAAAATAAATATGGTTCCTCTAAAGGGAATAAATGATGATGAAATATTGGATATTTTGGAATTTGGGAAAAAAAGAGGCATTACGGTAAGATATATAGAGTATATGGAAAATGTATTTGCTCATGGAAATTTAAAAGGATTAAACGGAAAAGAGATATTAAATCATATCAAAAAAAGATATGAAATAAAAAAGATAGGAAGAGACGGAGCAAGCCCCTCTTTTAATTACGAATTAAAAGACGGATACAGATTTGGGATAATAGATCCGCACAAACACGATTTTTGCGAAGATTGCAACAGAATAAGACTCACTGCGGAAGGCTATCTGATTCCCTGTCTATATTTTGATGAGGCTATGAGCATAAAAGATGCCGTAAAGAGAGGAGATATAAAAGAGGCTACTGAAATTTTAAAAACCGTTTTGCAAAACAAACCTGAAAAAAATAGATGGGGAGATGAAAATAACGAAGTATCAAACAGAGCATTTTATGAAACGGGCGGCTGATAGGATTTGATATATTTTGTAGAGAGTTTCTACTCCTTTCAAGGAGAAGGAAAATATGCGGGCTATCCATCCGTTTTTTTAAGATTTGGCGGATGCAATTTAGAGTGCAAAGGATTTCTTTCAAAAAGCATATCCCCAAAAGATAAAAGCATTCTCATAGGATGCGATTCGATAAGAGCTGTAAATAGAGAGCACTTTTCACATTTATGGGAGAAAATAGACTCCTCAAAACTCTTGATAGAAAAAATAGAAGACCTAATTCCAAAAAACTGCAAACCAGACATTGTTATAACAGGCGGAGAGCCTCTTTTATATTACAAAGAAACGGCTCTCATAGAAACTTTAAAATATTTCCTAAATAAAAAATATAGGATAACTATCGAAACAAATGCAACTATTTTCATAGATTTTGAAAAATATCCCATCTATAAAGATATTGTTTTTGCCCTAAGCGTGAAGCTTTCAAACTCAAAAGAGCCATATCAAAAAAGAGTAAACAAAAAAGCGATAGAGAGCATAACAAAAAACGTTAAGGATTATTTTTTTAAATTCGTGTTAGACGAAGAATTTATAAAATCTAAAAAAGCGGAAAAAGAAATAAAAGATATTATAATAAATTGTAATAATCCGACTATCTTTTGCATGCCTCTTGGAAGCTGTGCAAAAGAGATAGAAAAAAACGCTCCAATGGTAGCAGAATTTTGCATAAAAAACTGCTACTGTTATATGGACAGACTCCATATAAGATTATGGAATAACAAAGAGAAAAGATGAGGGAGGGAAAATGATTATAAGAAAGCTTTTTAAATTTGAAAATGCTCACATAGTTAGAAAATGCACTTCAAACAGATGCAAAAACAGCATTCACGGGCACTCTTATAAAGTGGAGGTTTTGTTTGAGTCAAATTTTTTAGATAATGCCCAAATGGTTTACGATTTTGGATTAATGAAAGGAAAAATAAAAGATATTATAGATTCTTTCGATCATGCTACAACTTTTTGGAAAGAAGACGATATGGAATATATAAATGCCATCAAGAAATTTTCACAAAGATGGATAGCTTTGCCCGTAAACCCGTCGGCAGAGCAGTATTCAAGAGTAATATTTTTGATGGTAGAAAAAATTTTACAACAAACTAAAATGAAAAACGGAGAAGAGGGAATAAAAGTTTACAGCATAATAGTGCATGAGACCGATACAGGATATGCACAATGTTTTAGGAAAGATGCTTATAACGAAAATATGGGAGAAATAGATTTAAAAGAGATAGAATTTAGCGAGCAGATAAAAAAGGAGTGGCAAGATCCTTTAATGTGGGATAAGTTATTAGGGGGAGAAGTTTTTGAAAACCCGAAAGTTATATAAATTTTTAAAAGTATAGATTTAAGTTAACTTAACTTTTAATAGATAAAAGGTAAAATTTATTATTAGAATTTTTATTAAGAAGGAGAAAACAGATGAAAAAAACTATTCTAATAAGTATGATAACCGCAGCATTTTTAATGAGCGGTTGCAGCCAACAAGAGAAAAAAGAAGAGAGTAAAGAGAGCGTAAAAACTGAAAAAAGCATAGTTCAAAAAGCAGCCGAGAATGTGCAAGAGAGCGCTTCAAATATCGCCCAAAAAGCAAAAGAAGGGGTAACAGAGGCTGCTAAAGCCACAAAAGAAGGCGCTTCAAATATGGTAGAGAGTGCTAAAGAGAGTATAGAAGAAGGAACAAAAAAAGCAATAGAGAAGACAAAAGAGGTAGCCTCAAATGTGGCAGATGAAGCAAAAAAAGCTGCTTCAAGTGCAGCAGAAAAGACAAAAGAGAAAATAGTAGAGGCAAAAGAGGCGGTAAGTAAAGCTGTAAGCGGTAAAAAAGAAACTAAAACAAGCGTAAACGGGGAGCAGGTATTTGCAAAATGCGCGGGATGCCACGGGGCAAAAGCTGAGAAAAAGGCTCTTGGAAAATCTCAAATTATTGCTGGATGGCCTGCTGAAAAAATACAAAAGGCTCTTGAAGGATACAAAAACGGCACATATGGAGGAAATATGAAATCTATCATGCAAGGGCAGGTTAAAAATCTAAGCGATGCTGAAATAAAAGCGCTCTCTGAATATATTTCAAAATTATAAGAGTATAAAAATGAGAGGGGTAATCTTTTTGCTTTTTACTTCCATACTTCTTATGGGAGCGGATGTTAAACAGCTTTACAAAAAATGTGCAGGATGCCATGGTGAAAATGGAAAACATAAAGCTTTCAATAGAAGTGATATTATCGGAGGGAAATCTTATGATTTTATATTTGAAAAACTGAAATTTTTCAAAGAAGGAGATTTCCCCTCTCAAAGCACTTCAAGAGTAATGAAAAAACAGTTAAAAGATTTAAATGAAGAGGAGTTAAAGGAGCTAGCTGAATATATCTCCAACCTAAAATAGCTCTATTTCGTTATAAAGTCCAAAAACTCCCCGCTTCTAAAGCTCCAATTTATTGGAATAAATTTTACTTCATCCCCTCTCTTTAACTCTTCAACTTCTGCAGATAAAACTATAAAACCGTTACATCGGTTTAAAACATTAACCATGCCTGGAGCAAATTTATCAGCTACTTTAAATCCTTCGTTGGTTAAAAGACCGGGAATTACGGCATCGGCTCCCTTTTTTCTTTT
>JALVCR010000049.1 GCA_027009865.1 Campylobacterales bacterium | reverse complement strand
TAAAGAGGAGAAAGATGATATTTTAGGAGATGAGGTTTTGCTTGATATCTCCAATGCCGCTAAACAGATTTCCAAAATCGCTAAAGTTACAGAAAGTAAAATTCCTACTCAAAAAAACGATGAAAAAACCTTTATAGATAGAGAAGAAATTTTACGCGTTAAAGAAGAAATTTTAAAACTTTCCGATAAAATAAAAATTATTCAAAATATGCTTTGGGAGGAGAAGGGGCCAAATAAAGAGGAGCTTCCTATTCCTCCTGAATTTTCGGAAATTTATAAAAAAGCTTGCCAAAGCGGAATGAGCAAGGATCATTTAAATGAAATTATGAAATTGACTTTAGAGAATATGCCCTATCGTATGAGAAACAATACCGAGACTATAAAAAGATATTTTCAAGTTCTTCTTCAAAAAATTATTCCAATAAGAGTGGAGCTTGATTTGCCTAAAGGCTCTAAAAAAATAATGATGTTTGTAGGGCCTACCGGAGTTGGAAAGACTACGACTTTGGCAAAGCTTGCGGCAAGATACTCTTTTGTCAAATACAGATATAAAACGGGAATAATTACTCTTGATACTTACAGAATCGGGGCGGTTGAGCAGCTTTTTCAATATGCCAAAATGATGAGGCTTCCGATAGAGGACGTTGTGGATATTAACGATTTTGACAGAGCGATAAATTCTCTAAACAGATGCGATATAGTTTTGATAGATACTGTGGGAAGTTCTCAATATGATAAAGAGAAGATAGGAAGATTAAAAAGAATTTTGGATAAAACTAATTTTGAGATAGATGTAAATTTGGTGTTATCTTCTACTACAAAGCTTGAAGATCTTATCGATATTTACAAAGGTTTTTCTTTTTTAAATATCGATACGATTATTTTTACAAAGATGGATGAGACAAAAACTTTTGGAAATATTTTTTCTTTTGTTTACGATATTAACAAACCTATCAGTTATTTTTCAATAGGCCAAGAGGTGCCCGACGATATTATGGAAGCGGAGGGAGAATTTTTGATTAAATCAATCTTTGAGGGTTTTAAAAAGAGTAAAAAATGACAAATCAGGCGGAAAAACTTCAAAAAATAGTTAAAAGTCACAGTCCCAAAAAAGATCTAAAAACCAAATTTATAGCTATAACAAGCGGTAAAGGCGGAGTTGGCAAAAGTGCGATAAGCGCTAACATCTCCAATATTTTATCTAAGCATGGGTATAAAGTTGCACTATTTGATGCCGATATAGGATTAGCTAATCTTGATATTATCTTTAATGTAAAGGCCGAGAAAAATCTTTTAGATGTTTTAAAGGGTGAGGCCACTTTGGAAGATATCATGATTAGCATCAATGAAAATCTTGTTTTAATTCCGGGAGAAAACGGAGAGGAGATTTTAAAACACAGCAACGGTTTTGTTTTTGAGAGGTTTCTTGATGAAGTCTCCATTTTAGACGATATAGACTATTTTATTATAGATACGGGAGCGGGAATAGGGGAAAATACGCAAATTTTCTTAAAAGAGGCAGATGAAGTTATAGTAATAGTGGTTCCAGAACCTGCAGCTATAACGGATGCTTACGCTATGATAAAAGTTATGAGCAAATATAAAAATGATATAAATCTTTTATTGAATATGGTAAAAAATGAAAAAGAAGCAAACGCCATATTCAATAAAATCAGCAAAGTGGCCAAAGAGAACATAGGAGATTTTTTAACTCTTCATAATTTGGGATACCTTTTAAACGATAAGGTTGTTTTAAAAAGCGTAAAACAGAGAATCCTTTTTACAAAGGAGTTTCCGCACTCTTTGGCAAGTGAAAATTTGGAAGATGTTGCCTCTTCTTTAATTTATAAGATGGAACGAAAAATGCTGGATAGAAAAAGAGGTTTTGGAGACTTTTTCAAAAGGATTGTCGAGCAGTTTTAAAGGGTTTGGTTTTGAAAGCGGAGCGTTTTATCTATTTTTTTACGGTAAGCGGCTTTTTTATAGGGCTTGCTTTCTCCATTATCAATTTTTCCAAGCCGGAAGATTTGATAATTTATACTTTAGAAATAACGCTCTTTTGTTATCTTTTGATACATTTTGTAATAGTCTATTTTGTAGATGAAGAGGGAAAGTTTAAAAATATTTTTAATAAAGAGCTTTATGAGAAAGATATAGACAACTATATCCATGAATTAAAGCAAAGGGAAGAGAAGATGAATTCTCATATAAAAGATATAGAAAATAACGAGAGCAACTAATACAGAAGGCGGGAAGATATGGTTGATAAAAGCAAAGTTGTAAAAGAGTATCAAAAGAATTTAAAGGCTGATCAGGATAATATGGTGCTTCAATTTATGCCGGCTGTAAGAGGCATGGCATATAGGTTAAAAGAGAGGCTTCCCTCCTCTGTTGCGGTTGAAGATCTCATCTCTATCGGAACAGAGGAGATGATAAAGCTCTCAAGAAAATATGACAAAGATATAAACAACTCTTTTTGGGGATATGCCAAAAAGAGAGTTTACGGCTCAATGCTTGATTATTTAAGAAGTCTTGATGTTGTCAGCAGAAGCAGCAGAAGACTTATAAAGTCTATTGAGAGTGAAGTTGCCAAATATCTAAACGAGCATCAAGAGGAGCCAAGCAACGAATACTTAGCTGAAATTTTAAATGAAAGCGTAGATAAGATAAGAGAGGCGAGAATTGCTTCTGAGATATCTTCAAGCATGCCTTTAAATGAGCAGCTTGCTATTTTTGAGGATAAACCTATTGATGAGGTGATAGAAAAAGAGCAGTTAATAGAGCACATTAAAGAGATTTTATCAACTCTTAGCGAAAGAGAGCAGATGATTATTCAGCTTTACTATTTTGAGGAGCTGAATTTAAAAGAGATAAGCGCTATTTTGGAAATTAGCGAATCGAGAATCTCTCAGATTCATAAAAAACTAATTAGAACAATAAGAGAGCGGATAGCGGGGGAGATTGATGGCTGATATTTTAAGCCAGGAGGAGATTGACGCTCTTTTAGAGGTTATAGACGAAGAGGGGGAGCCTGAGAGTTTAGAGAAAAATTTAGAGTCTCCCGCTCAAAAACAGGTTGTTTTATACGATTTTAAACGGCCAAACAGAATAAGTAAAGAGCAAATTAGAGCTATTAGGGGAATTCACGACAAGATGGCAAGAAGTCTTGCCTCCCATATCTCTTCAGTTATGAGATCAATTGTAGAGATTCAGCTTCACTCCGTTGATCAGATGACTTATGGAGAGTTTCTTATGAGTCTTCCCTCTCCTACAAGTTTTAACGTATTTTCAATGAAACCTTTGGATGGAAGCGCTGTTTTGGAGATAAATCCTTCGATAGCTTTCGTTATGATAGATAGACTCCTTGGAGGAAGAGGGGATGTTTACGAGGCTTCAAGAGAGCTAACCGATATAGAGATAAGTTTGCTTGATACCATTTTAAGAATAATTATTCAAAATCTAAAAGAGGCGTGGTCTTCGGTAGTTGATATCTATCCTTCGATAGAGACCAAAGAGTCAAGTCCAAGCGTTGTTCAGATAGTCTCTCAAAATGAGATAGTTATTATGGTCGTTATGGAGATTATCATAGGGAATAATCACGGAATGATAAATATTGCTTATCCGGTTATCTATCTTGAATCTATCCTCTCCCGTCTTGCAAGCAGGGATATAGTAATAGGAGAGGCTACAAGCTCCAAAAAAAGCAGAAACAAAGAGTTAAAAGAGCTTATAAAAAGAGCTGATATTTTGTGCGAAGTTATTTTGGGAAAAGCTAAAATGAGCGTAAGGGAGCTTTTGGAGCTTAAAAAAGGAGATATAATAAGGCTTGATAGAAGCGCAGATGATAAGGCGCTTTTGACGATAGATCAAAAGGATATATTTTTGGGAGATATTGGTCTTAGAAGATATAGAAAGTCGATTAAAATAACTGAAATTCTAAAAACAGACAAAGATGAGATTAAAGAGATTTTGGAGGCTTTGGAAGAGGAGAGATATAAGAAGATTTCTGTTGAAAAGAGTGTCGTATGAATGAGTTTTTAAAGCTGTTTGAAAAAGAGATAGTATCTATTATAGAGGGGCTTACCGGCCATACTCCTTTGATAAAACTCGAAAAAGAGGAGGATATAAGCGATTCTACCAACATTATGACTCCGTTTGCTTTTTGTAAAATAGCCTCAAGCGGAGATGTGGAAAGCAAACTTGCGGTTATTTTCACTCCCAAAATAGCAACTTCTTTGGCAGATTTTATGGTCGGGGGAGAGGGAGAGAGCAAAGATGAGATGAATGATGAGGATATAGATGCTTTCAAAGAGATAGTATCTAACATTTTCGGCAGTTTCTCCACCACTCTCTCAGCTCAAAAAGATATGGTAAAACTCTCTTTTGAGATAGAGGATGCAAAATATTACTCAGATTTGGAAGAAGTTAGTCTCTCAGAGTTTAAGAAACTCTATATTTATAGTTTCTCCATAAATGAAATAGAGGATAAAATCTATTTTTTAATAGATGAGAATTTATATCTTAAATTGGATGACAAACTTGAAGTTAAGGAAGAAAAAGAG
>JALVCR010000048.1 GCA_027009865.1 Campylobacterales bacterium | reverse complement strand
GAACAGGCCAAAATCTTTGCATTTTAGTTATAAAAGGTATCTTATAAATCAGTTAAGAGAAAATTTCAATTTTGAGGGAAGCCCAGTAATTTTGATTCCAAAAAAAAGGGGAGAGAAAGCAGAAGATGAGTAAAAATGTAGTTTTAATAGGATTTATGGGAGTTGGCAAAGGAACTATTGCAAGAGAGATAGTAAAACAAAGCGACATTTTCGCAATAGATACCGACGATTTGATAGAGAGTATGGAAAACAGAAAAATAAAAAAAATTTTTAAAGAAGAGGGAGAAGAGTATTTTAGAAGACTTGAAGCAAAAACGGCAAAATGGCTTGAAAAAAATGTTAAAAATACTCTAATCTCTACCGGAGGAGGATTTTATAAAGTAGATAATCTAAACAAAATAGGAAAAGTGGTATATCTAAAATCAAGTTTCAAAGCCATTATAGACAGAATTAAAAGCCATCCAAATGCCCAAAATAAGCTAAAAAAAAGGCCCCTCTTAAAAGATTTGAATAAAGCCAAAAAATTATATGAAAGCAGAATCAAAGATTACGAAAAAAAAGCCGATATCATAATAGATGTGGAAAACAAAACTCCCGAAGATATAGCAAAAGAGATAATAAAAAAAGCGAAGATAGAGAAAAGGAAAAAATAATCTCTATCTTCTTAATCCATTGATTCCAAAATTACTATATGCTCTTTAACTTTAGGAACATATCTTAAATATTTTACTTTTGTAGTGCTATAAAAATCATCTTCAGCGTGATTTACCGCATTAATTAAACCTATTGGAACAAATATTTGAGCCGTAGATTTTACTACATTGCTCTTTATATCTATAATTCTGCAATTTATAGCTATTCCGGTTCTATATTTGGTATAAGTTCCAGAAAGCACATAATTTATTTTCTGTCTTTTTCTAAGTTCACTAACTATCCTTGAGAAAACAAAATCTCCATCTTTGCCTATTTTAATATTTGGCATAGTTTTGTAATCCACTACCTTAAAACCTCTAATTTGCATCTCATGAATTAAATTTTCCGCTATCACATTGCCAAATTTATCGGTTTTTTGGAGATTTTCTATATTTACTATCGAAGTTATAGCTATCGGCGTATCTTTTATGTTTGCAAAATCTTTATTTTGAGCCAACTGATCGGCTAATGCGCTTGCTATCTTATTTACATATCCTGCCGCATTTGCATTATTTCCAAATTTTAAGAATTGAACTTTTCTTTGATAAGGGTAATTCTCTCCCGCATTTAAGCAAAGAAGAGAGATAGCCATTAAGGCTATCAGCCCTTTTAAAACTTTCATCTTTATCTCCTATTTACAGCTTAAACAAACCGGACATCCCATGCAATAATATTCTGTAACTTCAACTACTCTATCCCCGTTTTGAGAATCCTCAAGAAATGTTAAAGGCGCTCCAAAGCTTTGGGAATAGCATTTTGGTTTATAAACAACCGCATCACAACCTTTAGAGCTTTTTTGAACTCTCTTTACTGCTTTAGAAGCGCAAGAAGAACCGTTTGAGATAACAGGAGAGTGATATCCTACATTAACTCCCGCACCTACTCCAATCTCCAATCCAAGCACGCTTACTCCAGCTCCCACTCCTACCAAATTAATGCTTCCCGCGCTTAACATACAGCTCAAAGCCACAACAGCACTTAAAGTTTTAGCTATAGTTTTCATTTGCATCCTCCTATAAAACAGCAATTATTTTCTCTAACGCTTACCGGATATTCACACCCTCTGCAAATATCATTATAAACTACGGTTTTAATTCTTCTTGGACATTCGCTAACTTTTATCTTCTTTACAACTCTTTTAGTTGGAGCTGGAGCATTACAGAAAGAAGTTGCACAATTTTGATGAGCCGAACATCCAAAAAACATAAAACCGGCAATTATAACCGGTATAAATATTTTCATAAAATAAACCTCCTTTCAATTTAAAGAATTATTTTAAGGAAAGAATATTGCAACTTCTCTTAGTTTAAGTGTATGATAAGTAATCTTAAACAAATATTAATTTTTTACTTGTATAAAATATCTTTACTTTTATTTTTGAAAAAGGGATAAACTGAGTAGAAAAGAAAGAGATTTTCAAAGAAAGAGAGCGCATCAAAAAAGATACGCTCTTAAAAAAATTAGTAAGCTTCTAAACTGATAGTATTTTCTTGAACTTTTGGAATTACTTTGACAACTTTTACTTTAGTAATAGCGCCTGGATAGATATCAAATCCATTTTTATAATCCACCGCGCCTACCAATTGAGCAGGAATATATGTTTGAGCGCTTGATACAACAACATTGCTTCTTAAATCTATAAGTCTGCAATTTATAGCTATTCCTCCTCTATACTTGGTATATGTTCCAGCAAGAACATAATTTATATGCTGCTCTTTTTTAAGCTCATACAAAAGTCTTGAAAAAGCGTAATCTCCATGCTCTCCCACTTTTATTGTAGGCATGGTTTTATAATCTACGACTTTAAACCCTCTAACTTGCATCTCGTGAATCAGATTTTCTTCTATTACATTGCCAAGTTTATCTGTTTCCTTGTAATTTTCCAAATTTACTATTGAAGCAACAGCTATTGGAGTATCTTTTATGTTTTTAAAATCTTTATTTTGAGCAAGCTGATCAGCTATAGTGCCTACTATTTGATTTATATAACCTGCCGCATTTGCATTAAAACCGTATCTGAAAGTTTGAACTTTTTGCTGATAGGGATAATTACCCGCAACGGCCAAGCTTGCCGCTAAAATAGAACTACTTAAAATAAAAGCTAATTTTTTCATCTGCAACCTCCCGGAACACAACAGCTATTTTCTCTTACACTAACTGGAAAATTGTCGCAATTATTGCATACGCCTTTATAAACAACGGTTTTTACTCTTTTTGGACATTCACTAACCGCAACTCTTTTTATTTTCACTCTAACTGGTGTTTTACAAAAAGAAGGAACTCCACAGCTGCTAACGGGAGCGGTTTGATTAGGATGAGAGGCGCATCCGCTCATCAAACCGGCTGTTATCCCGATAGAGACAATCATAAATAAAAATTTTTTACTTTTCATAAGTATATTCTCCTTTAATATCAAACATTTATAAAATGTTCGATAGTTTTTATATATTTGCACAATTAATATCGACATTAATTTTATAAACTTTAATATATTAAATTAGATTTTTTGTTACATAATGATTAAATATATAAACGAAATTTATTTGGATAAATTAAACTTTTACAAGTTTATAGATATAGTTTTTAAAAAATATAGATATACTATAAAATTTTCTAAATTCTTAAAATTTAGATATAATTTTAACTTTCTTTTTTATAAAAAACGGTATGATTTCTTAAATAATATAGAATCTTTTTCTATTAAAAATATAGATTTTTCAGAAATTACTATTTTTTAAATTTACTTGTTTAAATTAAAATAAATATCCAAAGTTATAAAAATTTGTCGATTATAGAGTAATTAAATATTATCAAAAGGAGCAAAGATGGCATTGAGATTTTCACTCTCGAAAATTTTTATTAGTATATTAATATTATCCTCTTCCTCACTTTTTGCGTTAGAGGTAAATATTGCAGAAGGATTACCTTATGTTGATGTAGAGCATGGAGGAAAAACAGTAAGAATTCAAAGAATTCAAGATACAAAACATAAACTTACAAATAGCTACGCTAAAACTTCAAGACCTTGTCCACCGTTTTGCATTCAGCCTATTCAAATAGCAAAAGGGGTAAAAGTTTACGGAGAGCTAGAACTTTTAAATTTTCTAAAAACAGAAGTGGCAAATAACAAAGGTTTGTTAATAGATGCAAGACTTCCTCAATGGTATAAAAACGGAACGATTCCGGGCGCAATTAATATCCCTTTTACACTTTTTATGAGAGGAATAGAAGATCCTTACACACAAAAGATATTAGAGCTTTTAGGAGCAGAATATAAAAATGGAAAATGGGATTTCTCTCACGCTCAAAAACTTCTGTTTTTCTGTAACGGTCCATGGTGTGCGCAATCTCCTCATGCTATAAAAGCGCTTGTTAAAATGGGATATCCTCCAAATAAAATATTCTATTACAGAGGCGGTATGCAAAACTGGCAAATACTTGGGCTAACTACCGTAATTCCAGAATAAAAAAGGATTTTGGCATGTGGAAATTCATACTCTTTATAATTATTGGATCTATTATAATCTGGCAGCTTGGACTGTTTAATACTCCTAAGAATACAAATGTTAATATAAATGATAGCAAAAAAGAGCAGATAAAACAAAATAAACAGTTCCAAAAAGAAACAATAAAACAGAGCAAAAAAGAAACTTCTATAAAAACTAATGCTTTATCTAATATATTATCAGGTAATAGCAAAGAAGTCAAAATAGAAACTCCTAAAGAGATAAATAAAAATAAACCAAAAGAGAGAGTAAAAAATGAAACAAAAAACTCATCTTATCAGAATATGCTAACAAGCGCGGCCGATGAGGATCTAAAATCGGATAACGCAATAAAGGTTAAAGCAGAGAGTTTAGCTATTAAAAATAAAAAGAGCTCTTATGAAGAGATGCTTGCCAAAGAAGCCGAAAACTCAGCAGGAGATAATGTAGTTAGACTATCTTCTATAAAAAAGCCTCCCAAAGAGGAAAAAACAAAAGAGGAAAATTTAGAAAAAATAGAAACTCCTAAACTTCAAAAAGATGAAAAAACGGCAAAAGTTCTCCTAAGAGAAAATCTAAAAAAACTTATAATGGGAGCTGGAATAGAGATAAAAGACAAAAAACTTGCTTCAATTCTAAAAGAAGAGACAAAAACGGATAACGCTGTTAGAGTAAAACCAAAATCAAAAGAAGACTTGATAAAAGATGTAATAAAAGAGATATCAACAAATCCTAAAGTCAAAAATAGTTACGTAGTAGGACTTTTAAAAGAGGTTTCCAAATCCAAAATGGATATAGTATCGGTTACTAAAGAATATACAATAGTAAAAATTAAAGAGGGAGATAATTTATGGAATATAGCCAAAGAAATTTACGGAGACGGCTTTAAATATAGACTAATTTATGAAGCCAATAAAGATAGACTTGCAGATCCAAACGTAGTTCCGGTAGGAACAGTAATAAAAGTTCCTAAAGTAAAATAAGCCAAAAGAGGGGCTTTAATAAAAAAAAGGAGAATAGATTGAAAAGTATTAGAAATTTTAAACAAACTTTTCTTTCTCTCTTTGTTCTGTTTTTTATAAGCGTAAACTTAGCTTTCGCAGTTACTGACAAAGAGATGGGTATTATTATCAATTTAGCCGGTAAACAGAGGATGTTGACTCAAAGGATGAGTAAAGATGCTTTGTTAATAGTAGAAGGAATAGATGTAAAAAAGAATAAAAGAGATTTGCAAAATAGTATGAAACTTTTTGAAAAGACACTAAAGGGATTGATGCATGGAGAAAAGAGTTTAAGAATCGTTAAGACAAATGATAAAGAGATTATGGCTCAGCTAAAAAAAGTTAATTCCCTTTGGCAAAATTTTAAAAAAGATTTGCAAAAAATTTTAAAAGGAAATACTTCAAAAGAGGTATTATTAAATATATCCCAAAAAAATATCCCTCTTTTGAAAAATATGCACAAAGCGGTGGTAATGTTTGTCCAAAAGAGCGGAAGTCTCTCCAAACTTGATAAATTTACTGCAAATGCTATAAATATAGCTGGACGTCAAAGAATGCTAACTCAAAAAATGAGTAAAGAACTTCTTTTAATAGATTTAGGAATAGAAAAAGAAAAAAACAGAAAAAATCTGGAAAATACAATAAAAACGTTTGATTCAAGTCTAAATGGACTTTTAAATGGAAACAAAAAGCTTGGATTAAAGCCTTGTCCTTTAAAACATATAAAAAGACAGCTTCTTGTAGTAAAAGGGTATTGGGATCAGATAAATCCCACTTTACATGAAGAGAAATATTCAAAAGCAAAATTAAAAGCCATAATAGATGCTTTAGATTTAACTTTAAAAGAGATGGATAAAGCCGTAAAAATGTATGAAACATCCATAAAAAGACAAATAAAAATTTCTGAAATCAATTCAATTGTGAATTCATACTCCAAAATATTAGAACAAAAAGACAATGTCATAAATGAAGCCTACCTTCAGCAAGCAAGAACTCAAGAGATGGTAAAAGAGATAATTTTAATAGTTATGGGAGTAGAGCCATCAAAACACCTTCAAAAATTAAAAGAGAGTGCAGATAAATTTGATAAAACCTTAGACGCCTTTTTAAATGGAAACGAAAATCTAAAAATAGCAAAAATTACAGATAAAAAAGCTATAAAAAAACTTAAAGAAGTAAAAAAAGAGTGGAAACCTTTTTACGAAAATATAAAAACTTTTCTAAAAGGAAAAATAGACAGAGATGCTCTGCTTTATATCTTAAAACATAACGAAATACTTCTTAACAAATCAAATGCCCTTACACAGCTTATTAGAAGAAGCCAAGGAGCCCACTCTCTAATAGGCGGATATTTAAATTCAAAAGTGGCTTTAGCAGAAAGAGAGAGATATCTTTTACAAAAAATGATGAAAGAAAAATTATTAGTAGAAGGAAACATAAACGCAGAAGAAAATGAAAAGAAACTGAAAGGCTCAATGGTAATTTTTGAAAATATCTTAAAAGGAGATGAAAGATACGGAATAATGACTACTGGAAATCCTCATGTAGAAAAAGCTATTTTAAAGATAAAAAAAATATGGACGGCTCTTAAACCTAAATTCATAAATAAATGCTCCAACTCTGATTTAGTATTTCTTATAAAAAATACTCCTATTTTAGATGAACATTTAGCTAAATTAGCCTTATTGATAAAAAAAGATATTAGCGATTAAGAAGGGCTTAAGCCCTTCACTAACCTCATAATACATCTACTTTTAAAATATTTTAAATAGATCAAGTAATATCTCTTTTAAATGTTTTCTTATTTTTTACTTTTTGTGATATAATTTATGAAAGAAAAAAATATTAGGATTAAAAAATGAGCTCTATAACATTAAATTTATTAAGCGTAACTTTTCCTTTTCTATTTTCTCAAAATCCGGCAATAGATAAAATTCCAGAAGTTTATTCAAATATTATAAAAGAGTCTAATACATTAATAGTTAAGGATCAAAGTAATCTCTATCAACTAATAAAACCAAATACTAAATATTCTCTAAAAATGTTTAGAAATATAGAAGGAGATGAAAAAGGATTAAAATTTACCTTTCCCGGTCTAAAAGATGGAATTTTATATTATGGCTTTATAAAATTAAAAGACGGAAAATATAATTATCCGGTATTTTTTAAAAAATATGAAAAAATTAAAAATGGGGAAGCTTTCATAGATATCACCAAAATGAGCGGCAAATACGATATGATAAACTGGAAAGAGAAAGGAGAAGGGCTTATAGGCTACAGGGTAGTGAAGAATGACGGAAAAATATTGTATGATGGAAAAGTAGCCTTTAGAGGAAAATCTCCATTTTTTGTAGATACTTTTATAATCTCAGGCCCTTTTGTAAATGAAGTTAACTCTACAGGCGCTGTTATCTCATTTGATGTTAATTATCCGGCATTTGCAAGGATAGAGATAAATGATGGAGAGAAAATATTCTATTCAGAAAACGGACAAGCTACACATCACGAAATAAAAGTGTTTTCCCTAAAACCAAATACAAAATATCACTATACAATTTTTATTCCCGAAAGCAACTATGAAGAGGATTACTATTTTAAAACCGCTCCTAAAAAAGGAAGCAGACAGGAATTTACGTTCTCATATATAAGTGATTGCAGAGCCTCAAGGGGAGGAGGAGAGAGATATATTGGAGGAGTAAACGGATATATTTTAAAGAAAGTAGCCGCCATAAGCGCTTATAAAAACGCAGCTTTCGTTCAAATAACGGGAGATGTAATAAACGGATATAAAACCACAAAAGAAGAGATGCTCTATGAGTATTACAATTTTAAACATATTTTAGAGCCATATTGGCACTATATGCCCTTTTATATAGGAATGGGAAACCATGAAGCTTTGGTTTATAAATTTAACGATAAAAACCCTTGGTGGAAAGTTCAAATAGATAAATTTCCTTTCGATACCGATTCAAGCGAAGCTATATTTGCTCAAGCTTTCGTAAATTTTGAAAACGGTCCTTTAAGCGAAGATAACTCATCTCTTGATCCTAATCCTAATAAAATTGATTTTCCATCTTATAAAGAAAATGTATATTCATACACTTATGCAAATACCGCTATGATTGTTTTAAATTCAGATTACTTATACGCCCCTTCAATGGCCGATAGAAAATATACCGGCGGTAATCTGCACGGCTACATAATGGAAAATCAATTAAAATGGTTTAAAAAAGAGATTGAAAAATATACAAATGACAAAGATATAGACCATATATTCGTAACTATCCACACTCCTTTGTTTCCAAATGGAGGACATGGGGGACAAGATATGTGGTATAACGGAAATAATGAGCAAAGACCGATAATAAACGGCAAAAAAGCAAAAAAAGGGATAATAGAGGTAAGAGACGAGCTTTTGGAAATTATGATGAAAAGCCCAAAAGTTGTAGCTATTTTAACGGGAGACGAGCATAACTATAATAGAATGAAAATTACTAAAGATTTAAATCTCTATCCAAAAAACTGGGATAAAGATAAAATAACCAAAAAAGATTTTTTTAGAGAAATTTGGCAGATAAATAACGGAGCGGGAGGAGCTCCATATTATGCCAAAGAGAAACTTCCATGGAGCAAAGCCGTAAAAAGCTTTACCACTCAAAATGCGGTGGTTTTCTTTCATATAAAAGAAAACAGCGTAGAGATGGAGACTATAAATCCCGATACTTTAGATATTATCGATAAACTGAAATTAAAATAGAGAAGCTAAATGATATATTTAGCTCTCTTTTCGCTAAGTCTTACAGCCTCCTTAAAAGCATTGATATAGCTTTTTAAAGATACCTTTTGGTTTTTATAGGCTATATCAAAAGCAGTGCCATGATCTACCGATGTTCTTATAATAGGAAGGTTTAAACTTACATTTATACTCTCTTCAAAATAGAGAGATTTAACGGCAATCAACCCCTGATCATGATACATTGCTACAAAATATTTAATAAACTCTCTATTTTTAGGCGTAAAAGCGGTATCGGGAACCAAAGGAGATGTAAAAATATCCCTTCCTATATTTCTGTTTGCTTCTTTTATAGCCTTTTTTATCTTCTTCTCTTCATCTCCCATAACTCCCCCGTCTCCCGCATGCGGATTCAAAGCCAAAACTCCAATCGGTTCTTCTTTTATATTTTCATAAAAATCTACTAAAAACTTTTGAAGTTTTTTTCTTTTTATCTTTTTGGCAACATCTCTTAGAGGAATATGATGAGTAAAAAAGGCGCAATAGAGTTTAGGAGAGCCTATCATCATAATAGCCTCTTTTTTAAAAATATCTCCCAAAGCCTCAGTATGTCCCGCATACTTTATCCCAGCCCTCTTCCACGCCTCCTTATTGATAGGGAGGGTAACCAAAGCGGCTACTTTTTTATTCTTTGCAAGTTTAACTCCCTTTAAAAAAGATTCATAAGAGTACTCCCCGCTTCTTTGACTTATAACTCCGGGCTCTATTTCAAAAACATCCCCAACCTCATAAATTTTAAAATCTTTAGGAATCTTTATATTCAAAAGTTTAGCTGCTCTTTTTAACATAATTTCATTAATCAGATAGATAGGAGTTGCATACTTTTTTACTTCATCATGCGCCAAAAGGGCTATCTGCATGGAGATTCCGTTTAGATCCCCTACGCTTACGGCTATCTTTTTCATTTTGAAATAATTCTCTTCATCTCTCTAACAGCATTTTCAAATCCATCAAAAACCGCCCTTGCCACAATGCTTTGACCGATATTAAGCTCCTCTATCTCATCTATATCCAAAATGGCAAATACATTTTGATAATTAAGACCGTGCCCCGCGGCTACTTTTAGTCCAAACTCCTCCGCTTCGATTGCTGCGTTTTTTAAATCCTCAAGAGATTTGTAAAGCATCTTTTTTAATTTCGATCTTTGAATTTCAAACTCTTTTATAGAATTTCTTGTCAAAGAGAGATTGCTATAGAGCATCGCAAAAATATTGGCATATCTTCCAGTATGAAGCTCTACCCATTGAACTCCCAATATCTTGGAAGCTTTAACCGCCTCTTTAGTGGGGTCTATAAATAAAGAGACCTCTATATCTTTTGCTTTTAAATAGTGAACCACATTATCCAGCCTGTCGTAAATTAAAGAGAAATCAAGTCCCCCTTCCGTGGTTACCTCCTCTCTTCTCTCCGGCACGATTGTGGCTCTATAAGGTTTTATATTGGCTATATATTCTATTATATCTGGATCTATTGAACACTCTATATTTACCGGAAGCTGGGAGTTTTCAACTATTCTTTTTACATCTTCGTCATTTATATGTCTTCTATCCTCCCTTAAATGAATCGTTATCTGATCGGCTCCGGCTCTTTTTGCCAAAAGAGCGGCCTCTAAGGGATCGGGATCATTTATCTTTCTTGCTTCCCTTAAAAGAGCTATATGATCTACATTAACTCCAAGTTTCATTGTATAATATCCTTTCATTAAAATTTTAAAAATTATATCAAAAAAGAGGTTTTATGATAGCAATAGATCTTGGATCAAATACTTTAAGCGCTGTTTTAATGGATTGCAATAATTTAGAGAGAATAAAAGATATTCAAAAAATAGTAAGAACCGCTCAAGATTTGCAAAAAAATAGAATAATTTCCAAAGAGGCCGTAAAGAGGGTTATAAAAGCTTTAAAAGAGATTCAAAAAGAGATCGATTTTTCAAATCAAAATATAAAAGCTGTAGCCACCGCAGCTTTGAGAATGGCAAAGAATAAAGACGAGGTATTAGAAGAGATAGAGAAAAAGACAAATATCAGATTTGAAATAATAGATGGAGAAAAAGAAGCATATCTTACCGCATTAGCCGTCAAAGAGAGGCTTAAAAAACTAAATTTTCAATTTGAAAGCTTTATAAATATCGATCTTGGAGGAGGCTCTACGGAGATAATATTAAACTATCCAGAGAAAATATTTTCAAAAAGCGTGGATATTGGAATAGTAACATTTGCGGAAAAACATAAAAGCTTTGAAAAGATAAAACAAGAGGCCAAAACGGCATATAAAGATTTAAAAGATTTTATAAAAGAGCATTATAAAAGCTATAAAAAGCCCTCCATACTCACAGCAACAGCTGGGACTCCCACAACAATAGCATCTTTTTTAAAAGGTATAGATTATGAAAACTATGACTATAAAAAGATAAACGGAATGAAAATCTCCATAAAAGATATTAAAATCTCTTTAGAAAGACTTTTGAAACTCAACAAAAAAGAGAGAGAAAAATGGGTTGGAGTAGGAAGAGGAGATTTGATAATTGCCGGGATTTACTTACTAATCTCATTAATCGAAAGCACTTTGTTTAAAGAGGTTACAATAATAGATGATTCGCTAAAAGAAGGGGTAGCAATTTTGGGCTGTAAAAGTAAATTTAAATAAATTTTTAGATAAAATCTATACCAAAAGTGACGATAATGTAAAATAAAATTTTCGGTAAGTAAAAATGAAAATAATTTTAGCTTTTATTCTTTTTCTATTACGCCTTTCAGCAATAGAAGAACATACCATAATATTACAACAGTTTGAAGAAAAAAAAGAAACTTCCAACAATAACAATAATAATATAATATTACCCTTCAATAAGGAACTTTCAAAAAAATTTCCACACTGCAATATTTCTGAAGTAAACTCTACAAAAATCGTTAAATTAAATATAAAAAACGAAATAGAAGAACTGCTAAATTTTGAAGAGGCTATAAAAAATAAAGAAGAGATAATAGAAATAAAAACTTCTTTTTTAAAAAACAAAACAAAATATATATGGTTTAATAAAGACTTATCCTTTAACAAAAGAGCACTTGATATAATAGTAGCCATAAAAAAATCACAAAACCATGCTCTAAATCCAGATTTTTATCACAAAAAGGAGATTTTTTCTCTAACTAAAAAACTGCTTGATAAAAAATTCAAATCTTTATATGAGAAAAATCAAACTATAAAAAAACTTGAAATTTTATTCACCGATGCATATATTCTGCTAATAAAAGATCTCCGCTTTGGAATTAGCGATTGGAATGAAACGGTAAGACTTCTAAAAAAAGATAGAGAAAAATTTGAATGGTTAAGAGATGATAAAAATTTCAATGTTTTAAAATATGCGATATCCAACCTAAAAAATAACAGGGTAAAAGAGTCCATAGAAAATCTGATTCCAAAGTATAAAGATTATAAAAATTTAAAAAAAGCTCTCTCTTTTTATAGAGAAATAGAAAAAAACGGAGGATTCCCTAAAATTCCCTATGGGAAAATTATAAGATTAAATCAAAAAGACAAGAGAATTCCTTTAATTAGAAAAAGGCTTTCTGTTACAAGTCATACAATAGATCCAAAAATTTATGATAAAAAACTATTTTTAGCTGTCAAAGATTTTCAAAGAAGATTTCAAATATTTCCAAGCGGGAGAATAGACAAAAGAACTATAAAAGCTTTAAATATTCCCGTAGAGAAAATAATAGACAAAATTAAACTAAATATGGAAAGATACAGATGGCTTCCCAAGAAAGTCTCCTCTCCATATATAGATATAAATATTCCTTCATTTTTAATGAAAGTAAAAAACAGAGAAAAAACTATTCTTTCAATCCCTGTAATAGTAGGAAAAAAAGAGCGACCAACTCCTGTTTTTACAAGTTATTTATCTTCCATAATTTTAAATCCATATTGGCATGTCCCAAAAACTATAGTTCAAAAAGACCTGTTAAAAAAACTTCAAAAAAATCCGGAAACTTTCAGTCAAAAAAATATTCATATATATGACAGTTGGAAACTAACTCATGAAATAAACGCAAATGAGATAAACTGGTATCAATTTAGTGAAAAAGATAAAATTCCCTTTGTTTTCGTTCAAGATCCGGGCATTCACAATCCTTTAGGAAGAGTGAAATTTCAATTTTCAAATCCATTTGCAGTTTTTATGCATGATACTCCTAATAAAACACTTTTTAAAAGAAGATACAGATATTTCAGCTCCGGATGTATACGTCTTCAAAATCCTATGAAACTGCTTAGATATATTTTAAAAAAAGAGGGAAAAGATTTTATAAGCATAAAAAATATCATAGAATCTGGCAAAAACGATACCATTGTTTTAAAAAATAAAATCCCCATTCTAATAGACTATTTTACTGCTAAAGCAAACGATAAAGGAAGAGTAATTTTTTACAAAGATATTTACAATTACGATAAAATTCAGCTTTTTGTCTTAAAATCTAAAAAAATGAGAAATAGAATAAAATTTGCTTCCAATCTCACTTCAAATATAAAAAAGTAAAACTTTAATTACAAAATAAAAAGAAGTTGAAATAAAATTTATAATCGTTTTTATAGTTGAATTTTTTATGGATAAAGTCGATATACTTTTGAATATGTATCACTCATAAAAGGAGTATGATATTGAAAAGTGAAATTCAAAACAGCTTTCATATCATAGAAAGAAATTTTTCAAGAAGAGATTTTATAAAAGGTGGGGTTTTAGCAACTCTTGGAAGTTTGATTCCAAATTCTCTTTTTGCGAATGAAGAAGAGCCTCGAACTCTTAAAATGTTTAACATTCATACAGGCAAAAGAATAAAAGTAGTATACTATGAAGACGGTGGATATAATATAGATGCTATGAATGAGATTTATGATTTAATGGGCGATTATAGAGCTCATGAAGTAATGGAGATTGATAATCAGCTTATCGATCTTTTACACTACATTCAAAAATACTCCGGAGAAAGAGAGATAGAACTTCTATCTGGATACAGATCTCCTCATACAAATTACGAGCTTAGACTTCATCACAGAGGTGTGGCAAAACATAGCTTTCATATGTATGGGAAAGCTGCAGATATTAGAATTCCAAAGCTCTCTTTAAGAACTCTTAGAAGAATCGCCCTTCATTTATCAGATTATTATAAAAAAGGAGGAGTAGGCTACTATCCAAGACACGGATTTGTGCATGTGGATGTAGGACCTCTTAGAAGATGGAGAGGCTAAAAGCCTCTCTTTTTAAAAAACATTAGCTGCTCCAGGAGTTCCGTGAGTTGTAGAGTTTGACTCTATCCAGTTTTCTTTCAAAGAGTTATCTTTGTTTGGATCTACAAGCTCTAAAGTAGCTCCGTTTCCGTAAGCTTTATCCCAACTCTTATCATAAGTTACACTATCTATTAAGATTCCTTCTTTATTATACAATCTTATAGAATCTCCCTTTTTCCCAAAACCAAAATCCATATCTCCGACTACATTGGATACATTTGGAAAAAGAGATTGAAATTTAGCCATATCTTCGCAAACTACCAAATAGCCTCTTGATGGAAGAATTAAAGGAGAGTCAAAAACAAACGCATGTTCGTCATCATCATCTTTTAATACCCATCCTCCTAAATCTATATCTTCATCAGAATTATTATAAAGCTCTACCCAGTCTCCCATATCAAAATCTTTAGCTGATTTATAATTAAACTCATTTATAACGACTCTTGGAGGGTTAGCAAGAGTGAAAACCGCTCTAATCGTCATATCTCTATCTAAAGAGATCTCTATCTCATCCTTATTATCTTCAACTCCTTCCCAGCCTGTAAATTTATATCCCTCTTTTGGAATGGCTTTTAAGAAGACTTTTTGCTCTTTAAAATAGGTTCCGTTAAAATCTTCTGATATTTTAATTCCATTAACCTCTACGGTTCCAAATTTACTATTTTTAATATTTAAAGAGACTTCCTCTTTATCTATCTGAAACTTCTCTTTTATCTGATTTTTCACAATAGAGGGTCTCTCTTTTGCAAAATTTCTCATCTTCTCTATCTCATCTCTCCACTCATCTATAGTCTGATAATTGCTGTAATAATCGTTTACATCCCCTTCAAGATGAATTTTAGGCCATCTTTTATAAGCTCTTGGAATCTCAGGCTCGATTACCGAAGATAGAGAATCT
>JALVCR010000047.1 GCA_027009865.1 Campylobacterales bacterium | reverse complement strand
AGCCAAAAAGGATAAAGAGGCTTTTAATAAGGCCATTTTGGCTTTCAAAGAGGCCGACACCATAAAATTTAACAGTCTCATCACAAACGAAGAGGCTTTGATTTTGCAAAAGCTAAAAGAGAAATTTGGCTACAAACTTGTAAACAAAGATGCATACTCTTATAAGAAATTTTTGCAAAACTTCTCAAAAACTTCCTCAAAAAGCCTATATGAAGGAAATTTGCAAAATATAGCAAACAGCGATTATATAATGGTTTTAGGAAGCGACATAGCAACCGATAATCCGATGGTAAGATACCATATTACGATAGCTTCAAAAAAATATTCAACCGAAGTTATCTATCTTCATCCGATAAAAGAAGCGCTGCTTCAAAACGTGGTAACAAAATATGTAAATTATGAAGTCGGCTCAGAAGAGGCCGTCTTAGCCATGATAGCCGACAAATTTATAGATAAAGAGAAACTTCCAAAAGATATAAAAGAGTTTTTTGAAAATCTTGATATAGGCTATTTAAGCGCCGAGAGCAATTTCTCCGAAGAGGAGCTTGAGGAGATTGTCAAAAAAACAGCTTACAAGAACAGATTCTCTCTAATTGTCGGAGAGGATTTATACAATCATCCAAGAAGCGAAAATATAGCCAAAATTTTAGGCTTAATAGAAAAATATTCTCCTTTTGAAGTAACAATTATCCCTTCTTGCACAAATACTCTTGGAGTATCTTTAATCTGTGATCTTGACAAAGAGGAGGGAGAAAAAATAGTAGGATACAACGAAAAGGGAGATTTTACCCTAAGCGCTCTTGGAGACGGCGATTTGGATATGCCGGCTTTAAATCAACAAGAGGGAACCTTTACCAATATCGATAAAAGAGTAGTCCCTTTAAATGTGGCCTTGGAATTTGAAGGATACTGCTTAAACGATATAGCAAACGCTTTGGGACTAAACAAAGAGTTTACAATCGACTATACAAAAGAGCTTCCAAAAGAGAGAGGCTTTGAGAGTATAGATTTTGACTCTTTAAAAAATATAGTGGATTCTCTAAAAGATGATAGAGGATATGAAATTAAAAATTTGACTCTAAAAGAGGAGCCTTCAATAGAAGAGGTAGCAGAAATTGAGAGTTTTGACGGGACAGTTGTCTATTTTAGCGAGCCGGTTTTGCAGTTTAATCCATTTACGGCGAAATCTTCCATAAAAGAGAAAGCCTATCTTACAGGCTCAAATCAATTTGCGATAGCCGCAAAGATTAAGGAGGGAGATATCGTGAAGATAAAACTTCCAGACGGCAAAGAGATAAAAAGAGAATTTAAAATCGATCCTGATATGAAAGGAACGATAGCCCGTTTAAATACTTTTGATCAAATGGAGGATTTTAAAACCTCCTATCGCTATGCAAGGGCAAAAATAGAACAGGTGGGAAACAATGAGTGATATAACAATAACGATAAACGGAATAGAGTGTAAAGCCAAAGAGGGTGAATATATCCTAAATATCGCAAGAAGAAACAACATTTTCATTCCGGCTATCTGCTATCTTACGGGATGTTCTCCTACGCTTGCTTGCAGAATCTGTCTTGTGGAGGCTGACGGCAAGAGAGTTTATTCATGCAATGCCAAAGCTAAAGATGGAATGCAGGTTATAACGGATAATGAGGAGATAGCCAAAGAAAGAAGAGCGATAATGGAGGTTTATGACGTAAACCATCCTCTTCAATGCGGCGTTTGCGATCAAAGCGGAGAGTGCGAGCTTCAAAACTATACTCTCTATATGGGAGTTGATAAACAGCATTATGCAATCAGGGATACAAAAAGAGAGAGCGTAACGTGGGGTCCTATCCATTATGATGCGGGACTTTGCATTGTCTGCGAGAGATGTATAACCGTATGCAAAGACATGATAGGAGATGCGGCTTTAAAAACCGTTCCAAGAGGCGGAGACAAGCTCTCAAAAGAGCTAAAAGAAGAGATGCCAAAAGACGCCTATGCGATGTGGAACAAACTTCAAAAATCGATAATAGGCCCTACAGCTAAATCTGGAACATTGGAGTGTTCTGAGTGTGGGGAGTGTATAGCGGTATGTCCGGTGGGAGCGCTTGTTAGCACCGATTTTCAATACACTTCAAACGCGTGGGAGCTTAGAAGAATCCCGGCAGCTAATCCGCACAGCTGTGACTGCTCTTTATTATATTATGAAGTCAAACACACAAGCGTAAATAATCCAAAAGAGAAGATATACAGAGTTACAAACGATTTCCACTACACAGCTTTAAACGGAGCTGCGAGATTTGGATACGATTTTCAAAATGAAGTGGAAAGAAAAGATGAGGAAGCTTTCAAAAAAGCTGTAGATTTTATAAGAGAGAAAGCCGATACAATAAAATTTAACAGTTTTATTACAAACGAAGAGGCTTTAATTTTACAAAAATTAAGAGAAAAATTCGGTTTTAAATTAATAAACGAAGATGCCAAAGCCTATCAGGATTTTATGGAAAACTACTCCAAAATAACCGGCAAAAAACACTACAGCGGCTCTTTGAAAAAGATAAAGGAGAGCAATTTCGTAATCTGCATGGCTACAGCCGTAAGATACGATTCTCCAAATACGGGATATGCAATAAATAACGCCGTTACAATGAATAAGGGAGCTGGATTATATTTCCATCCAATAGATGATCAGATAGTTAACGGATATGCAAAAAATATGGTAACCATAGCCCATGAAGCGGGAGCTGAAGAGTATGTGCTGGCTTTCGTTTTGAAAAAATTTGCTAAAGACATGCCAAAAGAGCTAAAAGATATATTGGACAAAGTAAGCGATGAGAAGATAAACGAGTATCTAAATCTTCCCGAAGATTTTGATAAAACCTTAACAAAAATGCTCGCTAAAAAAGATAAATTCTCATTTGTTATAGGAGCTGACGCATATACCCATCCAAAAGCTAAAAATTTAGCAAAACTTGCGGGAGCTGTAGAGAGATATACTGACTTTGACGTTGTTGTTATCCCTTCCCAAACAAATACTTTGGGAGTCTCCCTAATTTGCGATTTGGGAGAGCATGAGGGAGAGAATGTTTTAGGCTACAACGAGAAAGGAGACTTTACTCTAAGCGCTCTTGGAGACGGCGATTTGGATATGCCGGCTTTAAATCAGCAAGAAGGAACTTTTACTAATATCGATAAAAGAGTGGTTCCGACAAATGCGGCTTTAGAGTATAAGGGATACTGCCTAAATGATATAGCCAACGCTTTGGGACTAAATAGAGAGCTTACAATCGATTATACAAAAGAGCTTCCGCAAAATAGCGGATATGTTCCTTTAGAATTTGATCTTATGCCAAATTTCTTCGATAACGGAGGAAATGAGCTTAGAGGATATATTCTTGAAGAAAAAGAGGCAAAAGAGAGCATAGATTTTGATGAAATTTCCAAAATAGAAAAGATAGAGGGGCAGCTTGTATATAAATCAAACCCCATAAATCAGTTTAGCCCTTTTACAAATAAAGCCCATCAGCTAAACGAAGAGCCCTCACTTTATGTATCCAAAGAGTTTTTGGAGAGTTTGGGAGTAAAAGAGGGAGAGAAGGTTTTGGTGGAAGGAGAGGAAGGCTCTATAGAGATAAAGACAAAAGTGGATATTCAAGCGGTGGGAAATATTCCCTATCTTCCCACTTTTGATCCAAGTTTAAATCTAAATGCCATCTTTCCTTCTAAATACAGATTTGCAAAAGTATCAATAAAAAAGGTGTAGAGCATGTGCACAACAACAGGTTTTATAATTGAAACGGTAATTAAATTACTCGTTATCTTGTTGGTGTTTTCGGCATTGGCGGGCTTTGCGACATACATAGAGAGAAAAGTTTTGGCTTTCATGCAAAGAAGACTTGGACCTATGAATGTCGGGCCTTATGGAATATTGCAGGTTTTAGCAGACGGTATCAAACTTTTTTCAAAAGAGGATATCGTTCCGCAAAACTCTGTAAAACCTATTTTCAAAATAGCTCCCATAATAGCGGCAGCTTCTGCTTTTACGGCAATGGCGGCCATTCCGTTTTTACCGGAGTTTACAATATTTGGCCACACCGTTCAGCCGATAGTTGCAGATATTAATGTAGGCGTTTTATATGTGCTTGGAGTAATGGCTATAGGAATGTATGCCCCCCTTTTAGCAGGTATGGCATCTTCAAACAAATGGTCTCTTTTGGGAGCGGCAAGAACCGTAATTCAGTTTCTATCTTTTGAAGTTGTTACGGGACTGTCAATAATTGCTCCTTTAATGATGGTTGGCTCTTTATCCTTGATAGATATAAATGATTATCAAGCCGGCGGAATGCAAAACTGGCTTATCTGGTCTCAGCCTATAGCTTTCATTCTATTTTTGCTATCGGGATATGCTGAGACAAACAGAACTCCTTTTGATTTGTTAGAGCATGAAGCTGAAATCGTATCCGGTTACGCTACGGAATATTCAGGTATGAGATGGGGACTTTTCTTTATTGGAGAGTATGCGAATATGTTTACCGTAGCTTTTCTTGTAAGCATCATCTTTTTGGGAGGATATAATCCTTGGGGATTTATTCCGGGAGGAATAGCGATTTTACTTAAAGTCTCTTTCTTTATCTTCCTGTTTTTGTGGGTTAGAGCGGCTTGGCCTCACGTAAGACCGGATCAATTGATGTGGCTGTTTTGGAAAGTATTAATGCCTATAGCGGTAGTTAATATCCTAATTACCGGCTTATTGCTAATGTAGGAGGGGCAGTATGGATTTGACAAATTATAACAACAGGGATATTTCGAAAGATTACAGATATGTAAAAGTAGATCCAATCCCCACAACACCGTGGGAGAAGTTTAAAAGAGTAGTAAAAAGAACCTTTAGCTGCGAGCTTTTCGTAGGTCTTTGGATAGTTTTTAGAGAAATGATTAAGTTTAACATTCACACAGTTCAATATCCGGCAGAGAAACTTCCAATATCTCCAAGATACAGAGCAATCCATAAGCTTTTAAGGCTTATGGAAAGCGGCAATGAGAGATGTATCGGTTGCGGGCTTTGCGAAAAGATATGTATAGCAAACTGTATCAGAATGGACACAAAAATTGATGAAAACAGCAGAAAAGCAGTAACAGAATATACAATTAATTTTGGAAGATGCATCTTTTGCGGATATTGTGCGGAAGTGTGTCCGGAGCTTGCAATCGTTCACGGCGGAGATTATGAGAACGCAAGCGAGCAGAGAGCTCATTTTGCACTAAAGGAGGATATGCTAACTCCTATCGATATCTTCAAAGCCGGTAAGCAAAAAGAGTTTCCGGGATTTGGCGCTTTAAGTAAAAATGCCGACGAAAATGTTAAAAAAACACCTTTGGCGTATTAGGGGAAAGTCATGTTTGAAGCAATAGCCTTTTATCTGTTTGCGATTGTAACGGTTGCAATGTTTTTAATAGTGGTTTTTAGCAAGAACGCTCTATATGCAATGAGCGCGCTTGCGGGAGGTATGATTTTCATAGCGGCGTTTTTCTTTATGCTTGACGCCGATTTTATGGGAGTCGTTCAGATTATAGTTTACGGGGGAGCGGTAATGGCTCTATATGCGTTTGGTATGATGTTTTTTGACACTACAAGAGATGTAAAAGAGAATATAAAAGATAAGAGAATAATTTATACTCTCGGCACGCTCTCTTTTATATTGATAGTAGTGATAATGTCGGCTCCTTTTATCTCAGATCATATAAAAGCTCTATATCCTTCGCTTCCGGGAGTTGGAAATCCTCAAATGGTGGGATATGTTCTTTTTACAAAATATCTTGTTCCTTTTGAAGTAGCCGCGGTTATGCTGCTTGTGGCAATGATTGCGGGAATAATTTTAGTTAGTAAAAAAATGGATCAAAGTATCACTACGATGCCGGAAGTGGATAAAAAAATAGAGGCCGAAGAGTTTGATATAAAGGATGCGAAATGATAACTCTAACTCACTATATGGTGCTGTCGGGAATACTCTTTTCGATAGGAATGCTTGGCGTAATTAGAAGAAAGAATCTTCTTATGCTATTTTTCTCTACGGAGATTATGCTAAATGCTGTTAATTTGGGATTTGTGGCTGTTTCAAAATATATAGGGGATTTAAGCGGCCAGATGTTTGCTTTCTTCATAATCGCGGTAGCGGCAAGTGAAGTTGCGGTAGGTTTGGGATTGTTAGTATTGTGGTATAAGAGAAAACAAACTATCGATCTTGATTCATTGCAATCAATGAAAGGGTAGAATATGGAAAAGTATGTATATCTAACTCTCTTCGCGCCATTAGCCGGTTCCTTGTTTGCGGCAATGTTTGGAATGTCGAAGAAAAATCTAATAACCGGTATAGTAACATCGGCTCTTTTATTTGTATCTTTGTTTAGCTCTTTGATGCTGCTTGGATATGTGGATGAAGAGCATATAGTAAAAGTAAATCTGTTTGATTGGATAAGTGCTGGAAATTTTGATGTTAGTTTTGGATTTATAGCAGATCAGGTATCTGTTATAATGATGGTTACGGTAACTACAGTTTCGGCTTTGGTTCATGTCTATTCCATAGGATATATGGATCATGACGAGGGATTTAACCGCTTCTTCTCATACCTTTCGGCATTCGTTTTTTCAATGCTTGTTTTGGTAATGAGTGATAACTTCTTAGGACTGTTTATCGGATGGGAAGGAGTCGGTCTTTGCTCTTGGCTTCTTATTGGTTTTTGGTATTATAAAAAAGATTTGCCAAGAGAGATTTATCCTGCCATATCTCCTTCATGGGCGGCTAACGAAGCTTTCATAATGAACAGAATAGCCGATCTTGGAATGCTAATTGGCCTTTTCCTAATTTATTGGAATGTAGGTTCTTTAAATTATGATGTAGTTTTCAAAAATATTCCAAATGTAGATATCTCAATTGTAGTTTTAATAGGAATCTTCCTATTTATCGGCGCTATGGGTAAATCGGCTCAGTTCCCACTTCACACTTGGCTTGCGGACGCAATGGAGGGTCCAACTCCGGTATCAGCGCTAATCCACGCCGCTACGATGGTTACTGCGGGCGTATATTTAGTGGTTAGAGCAAACGAAGTTTTCTCTCTTATTCCAAATGTGGGAATGTTTATTGCATCTTTGGGCGCATTTGTGGCGGTATTTGCCGCAACTATGGCTCTTGTAAATAATGATTTGAAAAAAATCATCGCCTATTCAACTCTATCTCAGCTTGGATATATGTTTGTAGCCGCCGGTCTTGGAGCGTATTGGGTTGCGCTATTTCACCTAATGACTCACGCATTTTTTAAATCCTTGCTATTTTTGGGCGCAGGTAACGTAATGCATGCTATGAATGACGAGCTTAATATCAAAAAAATGGGCGGACTCTATTCTAAAATGAAATGGACGGCTATTTTAATGATTATAGCCTCTTTAGCGCTTGCGGGAATCTATCCGTTTGCCGGATTCTTCTCAAAAGATAAAATATTGGAAGTTGCATTTAGCGAACATGCCTATATTTTATGGTTTATGCTATGGATTGGAGCAGGCTTAACTGCGTTTTACAGCTTTAGATTGATTATGCTTGTATTTTTCGGAGAGGAGAGATACAAAAGATTTGGTTTTCATCCACATGAAGCATACGCTTTTATGCTGTGGGCTATGGCTCCTCTTGGCGTTTTGGCTGTAATTTCAGGATTTTTCGAGCACTCATTTAAAGAGTATGTAACAGCTATATTGCCAGATTACGAAGCTCATATAGAGCCTCATATAGTAGGATATGTTTTAATAGCTTTAACTTTAACTATGGCTTTAAGCGGTATTTTATTTGCAGTTTATAAATACAGTAGAGGCGGCTTTAGCAAAAAGTGGGAAGAGACATGGATATACAAACTTCTTTTCAATCAATACTATATACCTCAGCTTTATGAGAAATTTATTACAAAACCTTATGCAGAGTTATCTAAAATCGCATGGAAAGATATTGATCTTAAAATAGTTGACTCAACAGTTGATTTTATCGCCACAACTCTATATGACGCGGGAGATAAATCAAGAGTTATTCAAAGCGGTAATCTATCAAAAATGTTACGCTGGATGGCAATCGGTTTGATTGTTCTACTAATAGCAGCAATCATATAAAGGAGCTGGTAGATGGATTCTATATTAACATTACTGATTTTCTTTCCCTTTATAGCGGGGATGTTTGGATTTATGATAGATCAAAAGAGTATAAGAGCTTACGGAATATCCGTAGCTTTTATCGAATTTGCTCTATCTTTGGTTTTATGGTTTGGGTTCGATTCCCAAAATCCGGGGTTTCAATTTATAGAGCAGTTTCCCCTGATTCCTCAATATGGAATCAGCTATTTTTTAGGAGTTGACGGGATATCGTTGTTTTTGGTGATTTTAAGCACCTTTATGACGCTTATAGCACTAATAGGTTTGACAATAGAGAAAGATGTAAAAAACCTTATCATCTCGATTCTTTTTTTAGAGATGACAATGGTTGGCGTTTTCGTATCTCTTGATGTGATAATATTTTATGTATTTTGGGAGCTTTCTCTTGTTCCTATGCTATATATTATCGGAGCTTGGGGAGCTAAACTTAGAATCTATGCGGCTATCAAATTTTTCCTATACACATTTGCCGGCTCTTTGATAATGCTCGTTGGTATTTTGTATATGGCTTATCTATATTATCAAGCTACTGGAGTTTGGAGCTTTGCAATTCCAGATTGGCAGCTTTTGGTGGTTCCTTTCCATATTCAGCTTTGGCTTTTTGCCGCATTCTTTATCGGTTTTGCGATTAAAGTTCCGATGTTTCCTTTTCATACATGGCTTCCATACGCACATGGACAAGCTCCTACAATAGGTTCTGTAATATTAGCGGCTGTTCTTTTGAAAATGGGAACATACGGTTTTGTTAGATTCTCTCTTCCAATGTTCCCAGACGCATCAATATATTTTATAACTCCAATTGCCGTAATAGCTATTATCATGGTAATCTACACGGCTATGATAGCTTATGCGCAAGAGGATATGAAACAGGTTATCGCTTACAGCTCAATCTCT
This sequence comes from Campylobacterales bacterium, assembly GCA_027009865.1. Lineage (GTDB taxonomy): Bacteria > Campylobacterota > Campylobacteria > Campylobacterales > JAADDG01 > JAADDG01. The sequence goes on along the minus strand of JALVCR010000047.1, from coordinate 6,478 downwards.
CATATGGGAATCATTATCATAGGAACCTTCGCAATGAATGCGGAAGGAATTACCGGTTCAATCTTCTTAATGCTAAGCCACGGAATAGTAAGCGGGGCATTGTTTATGCTTGTTGGAAATATATATGACAGAAGACATACAAAACTTATGAGCGAATTTGGAGGGCTTGCCAAAGTTATGCCAAAATACGCCACAATCTTTGGAATTATGTTAATGGCATCAGTAGGTCTTCCATTGACAATAGGCTTTGTCGGAGAATTTTTATCTTTGATAGGTTTTTATAAAGTATCTCCTACAATGACTTTCCTTGCCGGAACAGGAATTATTTTGGGAGCTGTATATATGTTATCTTTATATAAAAAATCCTTCTTTGGAGAGCTAACTAACGAAAAGAACAAAAACTTAAAAGATTTAAATAAAATGGAGCTTGCCTCTTTAATTCCTTTGGTATTGCTTGTTGCCTATCTTGGAATATATCCAAAACCGGTATTAAATCCAATAGACAACAGCGTAAAGAATATGATAGAGTTAATGGAGAAAAAATCCATCACAAAAGAGGCTAAAGAGCTAATAAAAAAAGCTAATAGCATCGAGGAGGCCAAATAATGTTAGAGCCAATTTCAGTAAGCATAGCATCGTTGAATTTAGCCACATTGGCTCCGATGCTGATTTTAATAAGCGGCGGTTTGATTATTTTATGTATAGATTTGATAGCAAAAAATCTATCAAAACAGCTATATGTAGTTTTAAGTATTCTATTTTTGCTTCTTGACTTAGGAGCAGTTTTAGGTTATCAAGGAGCGGTGAGAGGATTTTTTGATGTAATGTTGGTTGATGGAATATCAATTTTGTCTCAGGCAATTATTCTATTTGCCTCAATGCTTTTTATTCCATTAGCGCTTACGTCAAAAAGATTTCATGAATACACTTTTCCGGAGTATTTTGCCCTATTTTTATTCATGATTTCAGGTTTTCAGTTTATGGTCTCAAGCGATAATCTAATCTTGATTTTCATAGGCTTAGAGCTTGGAAGCTTGGCGCTTTATACTCTAATAGCAATGCATAACAGAGATAGATCTTTTGAGGCTGCAATCAAATATTTTACAATGGGAGCTATGGCGGCTGGATTTTTCGTAATGGGAGCACTGATTTTATATGCTCTAACTGGAACAGTAGAGATTGCAAAAATGATTCCTGTTTTGGAGGCGAGAAATTACGATCCTATAGTAGCGGTTTTAGCGGCTGTATCATTTTTGATAGCGGCTTTGGGATTTAAATTATCTCAAGTTCCCTTCCATACTTGGACGCCTGACGTGTATGAGGGCTCAAGCGCTGCGCTTGCTGGTTATATGTCTGTGGTTCCAAAAATTGCAGGTTTTGTAGTTGCGATAAGAATTTTTGAATTCTTAATTCACGCAAACATTGTATGGGTTCAATATGTTTTATACACTATTGTAGTTATTACAATGACTTTAAGCAATATTATGGCTTTGGTTCAGCAAGACGTTAAAAGAATGCTTGCATACAGCTCAATAAGCCATGCCGGTTTTGTAATGGCCGCAATAGTTATAGGAACAACTCAGGCAAATAGCGCTCTATTTTTGTATTGGGTTTTATTTTTGTTTACAAACCTTGGAGCTTTCGCTATGCTTTGGGTATCAAGACATAAGAGCAAAATATGGCATGACAGATTTGACCACCCTTATACAAAATTTTCGGGAATGATTTCTATTATGCCTTTTGGCGCGGTGGTTATGGGACTTTTTATGATGTCATTAGCTGGCGTTCCTCCATTTTCTCTATTTTGGGGAAAACTTTATCTAATGGGAGCAGCCGTTAATGCAGGATTTATATGGCTTGCAATTATTATGGCAATAAATAGCGCTATATCAATCTATTACTACCTAAAATTGGTAGTTTATATGTTCTTGCACGATCCTATCGAAAACGAGGGAACTATTTATGTAAAAAATGCATCTACAGCCTTGAAAACTATTATAGGATTTTCCACAGTTGTAACTATTTTTGCATTCTTGCTTATCAATCCTTTGCTTGAGATTATCACTGCATACGTAAAAGCAAGCGGTTTTTAAAGCGTATGAGAGTTCTTCTCTCTTCGCTTTTAATCCCCCTTTTTTGCTTCTCTTTAGAAATTACAGTAAATTTAGCAAAAGATAATAATAGAGAATTTGAGATAATCCATATAAAAAACGATATCCCTTTTAACTGCAAAAAGGTGGTAAAAAATATAAATTTATCTTTTATCGAGTGCAATCTGGATAAAAATATAACTTATAACGACTCTAAAATATTAAAATTTGCCACTTTCAAAATAGATAAAAATAGAATTTTTATAATTCCAAAAGCAAAAGTTAAAATGATACCGATCTCTATAAAACTATACGAAAAAAAAACAATTTCTCCTAAAAAAGCAAAAAAAGCAAACCATTGGCAAATTATAGCTTTTAAAGAGCTTTCTTATTTTAAAAAAGAGAAAAAAGAGGGAATAAATTTTCCAATAACTTACGATAATCTTCTAACTCCCTTTATTGGAGCTCTTGATATAAACAAAGAGCCAATCTCTTATAATGAGAAAATAGATATAAAACCATATAATCAACTTCAAAAATTATATAAAGAAAGAGAATATGAAGATGTGATAAAAGAAGCCGACTATATAATAAAAAAATATCCAGATACTCTTTTTATGAGCGAAATTATGCTCTATAAGATGAGAGCGATGGATAAATTTTTATCTTTAAAAAATGGAAAAGATTTCAAAATAAAAGTATCATATTCCGATTTAGCCTCCCTTGCAAAGAAATGGATAAAAAGATTTCCTTCAAATCCAAATTTAACCGAAGTTTTAATGCTTTTATCAAAAGCCTATCTCCACAGCGGGCTTAAAAAAAATGCTCTTTACTATTTAAATGTTTTAACTTCTGAGTATAAAAACAGCAAATTTACCGAACTTGCAAAAATATATTTAGCCGATATTTATGCTGAATCCAAACCCAAAAAAGCTTTGAGGATGTATAAAGATATCTACTACTCTACAAAAAACATAGAAGTTGCTTCCACGGCTGCTGACAGAATCGCATGGCTGCTTTTTAAGCTTGCAAAATATAAAAAAGCCAAAGAGTATTTTCTAAAAATTTTAAAAGCAAATCCAAATTTCTATCTTGAAGATAAAATAAGAGCATACTACATAGCCCAAAAACTTGCCGCAAACAATCTCCCCGAAGTAGCCGCTGTTATAGCCGATAAACTAATAGAGCAAATTCCCAAAAAACATAAAAAGAGATTTAATTTTTATGAAGAGCTGGTAAAAAACAGAGCCTTTTGGTATGACAAAGCTAAAGATACAAAAAAGGCTTATAAATATTACAAAGAGTATGAAGAAATGTTTCCTTTGGGAGAGTTTGTGGATTTTGTAAAAGAGAGGCTTGATTTATTGGTTTTGGTAAAACCGGATCAAAACGCTACAAAAACTTTAAAAAAGTATGATTACATCATAGAAAACTATCAAGACGAAGACGTTGTAAAAAAGGCGTATTTCGAAAAAGCAAAACTTCTCTTAAAGCTTAAAAGATATGCTCAAATTTTGGATATGGAAAAGGAGTTAAAAAGCGTAACTAATAAAAAAAAGGAAGTTGAAAAAATAATAAAAAAAGCGGCTTTAAATTATGCAATAGAAAATCTTTTGCAAAACAGATGTGAAAAAACAAACGCTCTTATAGAAAAATATTCTCTAAAAATACCTTCAAAATATGACAGAGAGCTTTTTGAGTGCTATTTAAACTTATCCCTATATCAAAAGGCTTATAAAATTTTCAGAAAGCATCAATTTGAAAAGAACCTTCAAAATAAGCTTCAATGGCTATACAGAGGATTAGCTTTATATAAAAATGAAAATAAAAACGAAAAAATATTGGAAATTTTATCCGATATCAAATCTCTCTCCTCTCTTTTAAAAAAGCCTGTCAGAAAAGAAGCTAAATATTTGGAATTCTATGCTTTGAAAAACTTAAACAGATATCCCGATATGATAAAAAAGGCTAATGAACTTGAAAAAGAGTATAAAGATGATTTTAAAAATATAGATATATTCTATCAAATCGTAAAAGCTGCTCTAAATAAATTAGATGAATTAAGCGTTTTAAATTTCGCAAAAAAAATAGTAAATTTGCAAAATATAAAAAAGCTCCATCCATACTCTCCAGAAATTGAGTTTATCTACATAGAAGCGCTAAAGAGAGCTGAAAAAAATAAAGAAGCTTTAAATATTGCAAAAAATTTAATAAATAGAGTTAAAAACTTAAATGATAAAAGCAGAGCTCTCTACCTTGCGGGAGAGCTCTCTTTAAAATTAAAAGAGACAAACCAAGCAAAAAACTTCTTTAAAAAGTGCAAAGAATTAAATACCACATCTTCATGGAAAGAACTTTGTATAGATAATCTATCTTTGATAAATTAACTTATTTACACTCCGTTTTTCATATCAAGATACTCTTTTATTTCATGAAGCAATTTAGCCGGAGTTTTAATAGGATAAAAAAGCCCTTTAGCTACCTCTTCTCCATTAATTCCTTTTATTTTAATATCTTTTAAACGATTTGATAAAATTTCGGCATTCATAATGGGATATCCAATGCCTTTAGTATGTTTAAGCACAAGGTATGCCCACGGACTCTCACAATCTATTGCTTTTATAGATTCGCTAGTCATCTGATGGCAAAAATCAAGTATAGTTTGAGCATCTTGACCATCTTTTACAAGTTTATAAGCAAGTTTTGCAATACCTCCTGCTATATGGATTTTAAGCTCCCTTTTTTCGCTCTCTTCCAATTCATCCATATGACTTATTTTATATATCGCAGCATTGGAATCTGCTCTTAAAATATTTCGGACAGTAACTTTCGTAAGTCCGATATATGCGGCTATCTCATCCTCTGTTTTGAGATACTCTTCTCTTAAGACAATTGCAAAAGCTGCGCGTGATAGACTTGGAAGCCACGTAAGTGTGCGATATTTGGCAAGTTTTTTTATTCCTCCCAAAAGATCTATTGATTTAAAAAAAACCCTCTCTACAATTCTTTCCATTCCCTTTTCATCTATCGCAATTTCATTACCGTTTAAAACTATCATTATCTCCTCCTTTGTTTTAAGAATTAATAGGCCCTAATATTTTTACTATTCCTGTTTGAGTAATTTCCATATAGTGCGTTTTAGTATCATGCCCACTCATACGGCATCCGTCAATTCTAAACAAACGAACTATATCCCCAATATTAGCTTTATATATTTTAGCTGCATATTGAGTTAAAATAAGCTCTTTAGCCACTATCATTGTTCCATCCACGATATGACCTACCGCATATCCGCCCGCCGCTTCAGCGCTAAGCTCTTCATGAGAACTTCTTTTTTGACTAATAAGCCAAGCTGTTTGATACCACTTTTTAAGAAAATTATAAACTCTTCTAACAATAGCTCTTGCCATCATCTCCCTATTTTCAAAAAGACCGGTAATCGAATCTATAACTGTAAATTTAACTTTATATTCTTTAATAGCATAAGCAAGGGTTGCCAGTAAATCAGAAATATTATCCCTAAGCCTGCTATAGCTTGCAGCATCAATTAAAATTATATTATCTTCAAACTCCTTAAAATCATACCCCATTGCAAGAGCCCGATATTTAAGAGAAGCTATTACAAAATTAGCAGGAGTTTCAACCGTAATAAAAACCACCTTATCTCCTCTTTTTGCCTGCATTATGGCAAACTGTTCCGCCATCAAACTTTTTCCGGTATCGCTTACTCCCGTAATATTAAAAACGCTATACTTTGGAACTCCTTTAAGAGAGACTTGCTCTAATTTGCCGTTTTCTTCTTTAAGAGTAAAAAAAAGCTCGTCAAGCCCTTCAATTCCTGTTGAAACTCCGACAATCTCAGGAGCGTTTTCAAGAGCTTTAGAGCCTATAAAAATACTATCTTTGATAATTTCCGGATTTTGATAAGAAAAATAGTTATCATTATCTGACATTAGCGCTCCTTTTTTAAAAAATTATAGCAAAAGACAAAAATTTTTAATGCTACTTAAATATCATAAAATTTAGAAGATTAAAAAGAAGAACTTACGGCAAGATTATTTATATTTTTACTATTTTAAGAAATAATTTATAAAATCATTTCATAAAATTTTCAGCTTGTTTTTTATCAAAATCTTTATATATCCTGCTTAAAATTTCAAAACTCTTTTTTGTGAAAAATGTAGCGTTTGAAATGCTATTTTTAAATTTATCATAATTTATTTTAGCCTTTTTCAAATCTCCCAAAATCAAATAGGAATCGGCCAAAAATTCGTAAGCAAAATTCTCTCCCATCAAAACAGCTCTTTTAGAGCTATCTAAAGCCTTTTTAGGCTCTTTGGACAAAAGATAATACCAAGCAGCTTTTCCGTAAACTTTGGTTTTATAAA
>JALVCR010000046.1 GCA_027009865.1 Campylobacterales bacterium | reverse complement strand
ATCCCCTTCAAAAAATCACGCCAAAGTAATAAAATATTACAAAAAAGAGGAGTTTGAAGAGTTAAAAGAGAGAGCTTTATCTATGGGATTTAAAGCCGTAGCAAGCGGCTCTTTAGTTAGAAGCTCCTATTATGCTGATATTTTATGACTGACTTTACACATTTAAAGAGAATTGTTAATAAGGGAAAGAGATGCTTGAAGAGAAGATAAAAAATCTGCCAGATTTGCCCGGAGTATATCAATATTTTGATGAGAATGGAAAGCTTTTATATATAGGAAAGGCAAAAAGTTTAAAAAAGAGAGTAAAAAGCTATTTTAGATTCACTCCCTCTCTATCGCCATCTTCCAATCTCTCTCCAAGAATTTACAAAATGATAACTCAAACCAAAAATTTAGAGTATATCGTAGTAGAGAGCGAGCATGACGCTTTGATTTTGGAAAATTCCCTTATAAAACAGCTAAAACCAAAATACAATATTCTATTAAGAGACGATAAAACATACCCTTATATCTATATAGATCTAAAAGAGGAGTTTCCAAGATTTGAAATAACAAGAAAGGTCATTAAGGGCAAAAATATAAAATATTTCGGCCCTTTCTCAAGTGCGGCAAAAGAGATAATAGACTCTTTGTATGAGCTTTTTCCTCTTGTGCAAAAAAAGGGGTGTTTAAGAGAGAAAAAAGCTTGTCTTTTCTATCAGATAAAAAAGTGCAAAGCCCCATGCGAAGGGAAAATAAGCAAAAAAGAGTATAGAGAGATTATAAAAGAGGCTCTAAAAGTAATAAATGACAAGAAAAAATTAATTCAAATGCTAAAAGAGAAGATGGAGAGATTGGCTTTAAATCTTCTTTTTGAAGAGGCCGCCGAAATTAGAGACAGAATAGAGAAAATAGAAAACTCAAATCCTCACACCTCAATAGATATAGCAAAAAAAGAGGATATTGACACAATAGCGGTAGAGATAGAGCAAAATAGAGCATGCGTGGTTAGAATTTTTATTAGAGAAGGAAAAGTGGTATCAAGCACTCATAATATTTTAAAATCTGATACAGGTTTTAATAAAGACGAAATCTATAAAAGAGCCTTTTTGGAATATTATAAAAAAGAGATTCCATCTTTTGTAAACAAAATTTTAATCGCTCAAGATTTCGAAGAGAGAGAGGAGATAGAAAAGCTTTTAGAGGATATTTTTTCAAAAAAAGTGAAAATCCAGATTCCAAAGAGGGGGGAGAAAAAAAATATAATCCAAATAGCTTTAAAAAATGCAAAAGAAATTTTAAAACTTGAAAAAAATCAAAACAAAGATCAAATTTTAAACGAAATAAAAAGCCTCCTGTTTTTAGAAAACACGCCTTACACTATCGAAGTTTTCGACACCTCCCATATGCAAGGAAGCGCAAGCGTGGGAGCTATGATAAGATGGGAGGGAGAGTTTAAAAAATCTCTCTATCGCCACTACAACTTAAACTCCAAAAACGAATATGATCAAATGAAAGAGCTGCTTACAAGAAGAGTTGAAAGTTTTGAGAAAATTCCGCCTCCCGATCTTTGGATAATAGACGGCGGAGCGGGACAGTTAAATTTAGCAGTTAAAATTATTAAACAAAATAATAAAAACGTCGATATTATTGCGATAGCAAAAGAGAAGATAGATAAAAAAGCCCATAGAGCCAAAGGAAAGGCAAAAGATACGCTCTATAGCGTAAACGGAGTTTTAAATCTAAGCGAAAACGATAAGAGATTGCAATTTATCCAAAGGCTAAGAGACGAAGCTCATAGATTTGCCATCTCTTTTCACAGAAAACAGAAACTAAAAAAAGATAAAGAGATAAGCCTTTTGAAAACAAAAGGGCTTTCGGAAGCAAGAATAAAAAAACTTTTAGATTATTTTGAAACTTTTGAAAATATAAAAAAAGCTTCCATAGAAGAGCTATCTAAGATAGTGCCAAAAAACGTAGCTATAAATATAAAAAAAGAATAAATAAAAAGGATTTTCCTTGATTCTTTACGACAAATACAGTAATTTTCTGGGAATGAGCTCTACGATGCTCAATTTCTTAGGATTTGAGGATCTTGAAGAGTTTAAGGCCATATACAAAGATGTAGCAGATCTCTTTGTAGAAAAGAGAGGATATATTTACAAATTCAAAAACTTCTCCTGGATAGAATACGCCCTTCACAGCGGAACGCCGAATAAAAAAGTTTTAATTACTCTAAAAAACTCTCAAGTAATAGAGAGCGAAATTAAGATAAAAGAGATATATCTTATAAACTCGATTGGAGAGAGCGATAAATTTTACAGCATAGAGTTTATAAACAGCTTTTTTAATAATGAACCAAAAATCCAAACCCCAAACACTTCATTAGAAGAGATAGAGGCTAAAAATATCTTGCAAGAGAGCAAAGAGAAGTATAAAGAAGAAGAAAAAGAGATACCTGCTCTTAAAGAGCCCATTGCCTCTTTAAATTTTGATGAAGAAGAGGAAAAAGAAAAAGAGGAGCCTATCTCTTTGGATATCTTTGAAAAAGAGGAAAAAGAGGAGGATAATTTCCTTTTACAAAATGAAGAGGAATCTTTTGAAATAAAACCTTTAATAGAAGATAGGCAAGAAGAGAGTATAGATATCTTCAAAGAAGATCAAAAAGAGGAGTTTGAAAATATAAATTTTGAAGAAGAGAGTGAGCTTTCCAATTTTAAATTGGAAAATGAGGAAATTTTCAAAGAAGAAACGCAAGATATCGATTTTTTCTCTTTAAAGAAAGAGGAGGAAGAAGAAAAAGAGGATATTCAAAAATTATCGATAGATATCTTCAAAGAGGAAGAGGAAGAGAAAGAGGAAAAAGAGGAACCTATCTCTTTAGATATCTTTGAAAAAGAAGAGCAAAATCCTTTAGAAAAAGAGGAGATTCCTTTTAAAATAGAAGAAAGTGGAGAAGAGATTCAAAAAGAAGAGAAAGAGGAAATTTCCACTTCAAAGGAATCTGAAAAAAAAGATTCTTTTATAGATCTTGGTGCGCCATCTCTTAAAAAAGATGAAAATAGTAAAGAGAAATTTTTCTCAGAACTTCTATCCAAAGAAGAACAAGAAGAGAAAGAAAAGGAAAAAAAAGACTCTTTTCAAGAGAGATTTTTGGAAGTTTTAAAACCAAAAAGAAAAGATGAAAAAAGTAAAAACTTTGGAAAAAAATTTAAATTAAAAAAAGAGCTTGAAAAAGAAAAGAGTCAAAAAGAGATAAGCATCAAAGAAAGTTTTGAAAATTTAGGAATTTCTACAGATGAAGAAAAAGAGCTTATAGAAGATTTCATTGCCGATATGCAAAAGAATATATCTCTTATGAAAAAACATATAGTAAATAAAAATTATACAAAAATTGCCGATATTCTAAATATCGTAAAAAGTGCAGCAAACATTTTAAATATAAAATCCGTTTCAAATAAAGCGGAAAAAATGCAAGAAATATTAAAAGAAGATAATATAGAAAACTTTGAAAAAGAACTTGAAAATCTTCAAAAAGATATAGAGGAACTTAGATTTTCTCTTGAAAAAATAAAGATTTAACCTAAGGGAGAATTATGAAAATCACTACTACCTTAAAACTTATAGGGCTTTTGCCCATATCACTGCTTTTTGCAACATCTTCTTATTTCTTATATACATCTTATAAAGAGTATCATAAATCGGAAGAATTAAAAGCCTTGCTAAAAAATGATGAGATATTAAAAGAATTGTCTATGAATATAGCAAGAGAGAGAGGACTTACCGGAGCTTACATAGGAAGCAAGGCTACAGTGGGAAAAGAGGAGCTTAGAAAACAGAGAATTCAAACAAACAAAGCAATAGAGAAGTTCTATTCCAAGTTTAAATCCAATCAAGACGATATGGAAATTTTGCAACTAAAAAAGATGCTCTCTAAGATAAAAATAAAAAGAGCTCAAGCCGATGCTTTAAAAATAGATTTTGAAAAAATATTTTTCGATTATTACAGCAAAATAAACTCCTATATCTTTAAGGAGTTTTCAAAACCCCTAAATTACAATCTAAATCCAATAATCACTTCTCTTATATCAAACTATATATCCACTATGGAGAAAATAGAATATAGCGGACAAGAGAGGGGATATGTCTCAAAACTTTTAGGCTCTTATGCTCCTCTAAAAGATAGAGAGGTAAAAACATGGCTGACTCTTCATGCGCAAGCTGGAAAGATAAAAACAAACACTCTAATAGATACTCCTACAAAAATTTCAATAGAGGCGCTTTTAAAAAGAAAACAGAAAATAATTGAAGAAGCTGATCAGGCAAGAATAGAATTTATAAGAGGAGTAAATAACGGAGAGTTTTTAATAGATCCTATAGTGTGGTTCAAAAAGATGACTGATAAAATAAGCGTTTTAAGCGATTCTGCAAATATTATAAAAAACTCTCTTGATAAGAATATAGCCATACACTCTAAGCAGACAATCATTCAGCTAATAGCAGCTTTGAGTATTTGGATTTTGACGCTATTTTTATTTGTTCTTGGATATTCGCTCTCAAAAAGAATTCTTACCATAAAAGAGCTTGAAAAGGTTTTTGACAAGGTTGTAAACTTTGCCGAATTTGAAGAAAAAGTGGATTTAACTACCGTAAAAGGAACATTGAAAGCTTATAAAGCGATAGAAAAAGCGGTAGAGAAGATAGCAAAAGAAAAAGAGAGAGCAGAAGAGGCAAATAAGGCAAAAAGTATCTTTTTGGCCAATATGTCTCACGAAATAAGAACACCGATAAACGGGATTATGGGATTTACAGAGCTTTTGAAAAATACTCCTTTAAATAAGGAGCAAAGAGATTTTGTAGACGTAATAGATAAAAGCTCTAATAACCTATTGACTATTATAAACAATATTTTGGATCTATCAAAAATAGAGAGCAACAAAATAGAGATAGAGGATATTCTTTTCCTTCCAATAAATGAGTTTGAAAATGCAATAGAGGTTTATGGACCAAAAGCTGCTGAAAAGAATATTCATCTATCATTTTTTATGGATCCTTCCCTAAACCATTATCTAAAAGGAGATCCTACCAAAATAAAAGAAGTTTTAATAAACCTTATGAGCAATGCCGTAAAATTTACACCTGAAAACGGCTATATCGATGTTGAAATTAGAAAATTAAGTCAAGAAGAGGATAGAGTAAAAGTATATTTTAGCGTAAAAGATAGCGGAATAGGAATTCCAAAAGATAAAATGGATCATATTTTTGACGCCTTCTCTCAAGCCGATTCTACAATTACAAGAAAATATGGAGGAACAGGTCTTGGGCTTACAATATCTTATAAATTTATAGAGCTTATGGGAGGAGAGCTAAAAGTTAAAAGCGAAGAGGGAAAAGGAAGCCAGTTTTACTTTACGCTTGAATTTACAAGCGTTCCTTCAAAAGAGAAAGATTATAAAAACAGTTTTGGCTACTACAAATGCGCTATGCTAACTCCGGCAGTAAAACAAAAAGACCATGTAAAATATATTTATGACTATTTAAAATATTTTGGAGTAAATGTTGTTTTCTTTTCAGAGTTTTCGGAAGTTACACATCTTATAAAAAACTCAGGCGTCAATTTATTAATAATCGATTATGATATGATATATAATGAAGAGATAAATAATTATGCATCTTTAAAAATTCCGGTTTTATTGATTTTAAAATCATCCTATCAATCCAAAACTTTAGGTTTAAATTCAAAATATGTAAAACCAATATATGAACCGTTAAATGTTACCAAACTTGTGAAAAACCTGGATGAATGCAAAAATCTGATTCCAAAAATACATGAAAGAAAAATAGAAACACATAATGAAACAAAAGAAGAAAAAATAGAGGGAGACAGTTTCAACGCCTCTATATTGGTAGCAGAAGATAATGAGATAAATCAAAAACTAATAAAGCTAACTTTAGAAGACATGGGAATAAAAGTAGATATAGCAAATAATGGAATGCTTGCTGTTGCAAAAAGAAAATCTGGAAATTACGACATAATTTTTATGGATATAGCAATGCCCGTAATGGACGGAATAGAAGCAACTCACAAAATTTTAGAGTATGAAAAGGAAAACAATCTGCCTCATATCCCGATAGTAGCGGTAACAGCAAACGCACTAAAAGGAGATAGAGAGAGATTTTTAAGCGAAGGTATGGACGAATATATAACAAAACCGATAAAAAAAGCTGATATTTTACTAATTTTAAACATGTTCCTTCCTAAAAATAAAATAACGCATATAAAAGGGGAAGAGAGCAACTCTCTCTCTAAAGAAGAAAAAGAGGATATAGAGGTAGAAATTATAAATGAAAAAGAGACAACAAAAGAGAATCAAAACGAAAATTCATTAGAACAATCTTCTTTACAAAAAGATATTCTTATTTTCAAAAAGAGCCAAATTGAGAGCAAAATTTTCTACAAAGTGATATCCACATTAAACGAATCGGTAGATATGGCAAAAGATATTAAAGATTTTTATCAAAAAATTAAAAACACTCATTATAAAATAATTATGATAGATAAAGAGATTCCCGATTTCTCATTATCGGATTTTAGAGAGAATCTAAATGCGATAGAAAAGCAAAATAATTGGGAACATACGACGATATTACTTTTTGTAGATAATGATTCCGATATCGATCCGACAGATAAAAAATATTGCGACGATATCTTAAAAAACAGCGCCAACAGAGAATATTTACAATCTCTTTTGGATATCTATTTAGCCATGCAATAAGGAGAAAATATGGGCAGTGCTATAAAAGCTTTGATAGTAGAAGACGATGCAATAAACCAGAAACTTCTTCAAACCCTTCTTTTAAAAAATCCTCATGTAGAAAAATTCTATGAAGCTTCCAACGGATTGGAAGCTTTGGATGTTTTGGAAAAAAACAGAGATATCAATATGATATTTTTGGATATAAAAATGCCGATAATGGACGGAATAGAGTTTTTGGAAAATCTAAAAAGCAGGCACAATTTTAACTATATTCCGGTTGTGGTGCTAACTACAGACGAGACAAGAAAAGAGGAGGCCTTAAATCTTGGAGCCTTCGATTTTATAGTAAAACCAATACATCAAAGAGATATAAACGAAAAAATAGACAAAGCCTTAGAGGTGGTTAACGCCTAAAGGCTTTTGTCAAAGAGAGCTCTCAACAGCTTCGGATATTATATGCCCTATCATTATATGCATCTCTTGGATTCTTGCGGTATCGTTAGAGGGAATAACTATGTTCAAATCGCAAACTCTGTCCATTTTTCCTCCCCCTTTCCCGCTAAGACCTATCGTTTTGCATCCTATCTCTTTTCCTTTATGAAGAGCTCTTAAGACATTTTCGCTGTTTCCGCTTGTAGATATCCCAATTAGCATATCCTCTTTTTTGGCCAAAGCCTCAATCTGCCTTACAAATACATACTCATATCCGTAATCATTTCCTATAGCCGTAATGGCTGAAGTATCGGTTGTTAAAGCAATAGCCGCCAAAGCCTCTCTATCCTTTTTATATCTTCCAACAAGCTCGGCTGCTATATGCTGAGCATCAGCCGCACTCCCTCCGTTTCCAAAAAGCAAAATCTTTCCGCCCTTTTTTATCGTCTCGGAAGCTATCATACAAGCGGTATAGATATAGCTTTGAAGCTCGTCATAAACTTTTTGGACTACCTTTTGGTGCTCGCCTATCTCATTTTGAACCATCTGCATAAATTCCATCATCTCTCTTTTACCCTTTTTATAATCTCCGTTGTGCTTTTACCTTCTATAAACTCTATCAATCTAACCTCTTTTGCTATGTCGCTTCCTACTACCTCTTTGTCTTTATAATCGGCTCCCTTTACTAAAATATCGGGCTTTATCGCTTTTATAAGCTCATAGGGGGTATCCTCTTTAAACTCAATTACAAAATCCACGCACTCCAAGGCAGAGAGCAGATAGGCTCTATCTTCAAAAGGATTTATGGGTCTCTTCTCTCCTTTAAGCCTTCTTACCGAATCGTCCGAATTTACTCCCACTATCAAAATATCGCCTAAAGTTTTGGCTTTTTGAAGATATTTGACATGACCGATATGTAAAATATCAAAACATCCGTTTGTAAAGACTATTTTTTCGTTGCTGTTTTTTAAAATTTTAACTATCTCATCTTTGGTTACAATCTTATTTTCGCTATCGCAGGCCAAAAGGGATTGATCATATTTTATAACTTCCTCTATCGTAACTGTAGCGCTGCCAACTTTCCCTACGGCAACCGCCGCTGCCGAGTTTGCAAAATGAGCGCTATCTATTACATCCAAACCGCAAGAGAGAGCATATCCAAAAGCCGATAGCACGGTATCTCCAGCGCCCGTAACATCATAAACCTCTCTTGCAACGGTTGGAATTTTTATCATATCATCTTTAAATATGGCCATTCCCTCTTCTGAGAGGGTAATAACCGCATAATCTAAATCAAGCTCTCTTTTTAAAAGAAAACCGGCTTTCTTTAAACTATCATCATCCTTTATATTAATGGATGTAGCCTCGGAAGCCTCCTTTTTATTTGGAGTTATCAAAAAAGCGCCTCTATATTTTGAGTAATCAGATCCTTTTGGATCTACCAAAACTCTTTTTTTATTTTCATTGGAAATCTCTATTAGTTTTTTGGTAAGAGTTTTACTTAAAACCCCTTTTCCGTAATCTGAGAGCAAAACAATATCATAACCGCTTACAATATCCAAAAACCTATCTATAATTTTATTTTGCAAACTTTCACTTATATCATCCCTGCTCTCTCTATCGACTCTTACGATTTGCTGATGCAAGGCTATGACTCTGCTTTTTTTGCTTGTAACTCTTCCTTTTTGGACAAAAATATCTCCCAAAACGCCCTTTTTAAAAAGCTCTTCTCTTATAAATTCGCCCGTCTTATCGTCTCCCACAACGCTTAAAACTCCAACTTTAGCCCCAAAAGAGAGAAGATTGTTTATAACGTTCCCCGCACCTCCCAAACTCATCTCCTCTTTATAGATATCTACTATCTGAACAGGAGCTTCGGGAGAGATTCTCTCGCATCTTCCCCAAAGATAATGATCAAGCATCAAATCGCCTATTACCAAAACTTTAGGCATGCAGGAAATCAATCTCTCTTTCATTTAACCTCTTCTTCAAAAATTCTCTTAATTTCGGGGATATATGCTTTTATTCCATCTTCTAACGAGAATCTCGGCTCATAATTTAAATATTTTTTAGTATCCTCTATATCGGCCTCGGTAAAAGTCTGATAGGCCTTTTTATCGTATGGATTTTCAAAATACTCTATTTGAAGATCGCTGTTTAGCTCTTTTAACAAAATCTTGGCAATATCTTCAAAACTTCTCGCCTTCCCTGTTCCGACGTTATAAACTCCGCTTCTTTTAGCTTTGATAGCTTTAATATTAGCCTGCACCACATCCTCTATATAGATAAAATCTCTAAAAATTTTATCAGAATTAAAAAAGAGTCTTGGAGCTTTTTTAGAGAGTATCTGAAGTCCAAGCTGAAGAACCATGGAAGCGGTTTTATCTTTGAAATACTCTCTTGGGCCGTAAACATTAAAATATCTAAGCCCAACTATCGTAAGATGAGGGTAAACTTTCATATACTCATAAGCTACATTATCCATCATCAATTTTGAAAACCCATAAACATTTCCGGGATTCTCTCTTCCAACTCTTTGGGGAGCCTTTGCATTTCCATAGGTAGCGCCGCTTGAAGCGTAAATCATCTTAGCATGGGAGAAAACGGCTAAATCTAAAAGATCTCTAAAGGCGTTTACGTTTGTTTTAATCATCAAGGACTGATTAGAAACGGTGGTATCGGAAATTGCCGCTTCATGAAAAATAATATCAAACTTATACTCAGAGAGTCTCTCTAAAAGATCTTTATCGTTTATATCCCCCTCTATAACTTCGCCTTTAAATCCCAAAAGATTTTTAAAGTGCCCGAAACTTATCAAATTACCGTTAGAGAACCTCTTTTCGTCTCTGAATCTATCCAAAACAAAAATTTTAGCTTTGGGATGATTTTCTTGAAAGTAGAAAGCAAGATTGCTGCCTATAAAACCGGCTCCTCCGGTTATTAAAATCTTTTTATTCTCTAAAGAGTCGTTTAAATACCTCATAAAATCCTCTTTTTAAAAACTATCTTATGAGGCGTATTGTATCAAAAATATCGTTAACTATATATTTGGCGTTTTCATCTCTAATCCAGCAATCACCGATTAAAACTGTATTCTCAATTCCAGCGCTCACAGCAGCTTTAGTATCGGATAATTTGTCGCCTATCATCCATGATAATTTTTTATCTATCTTAAACTCTTTAAAAGCTTTTTGAAACATCCCGATATTTGGTTTTCTGCAAGAACATCCCTCTTCCGGGGCGTGAGGGCAAAAATAGACTCTCTCTATCTTTATGCCTCTTTTTTTAAGCTCTTTTAACATCCATTCATTTAAAATCTCAAAATCTTTTAGCGTATAATAGCCTCTTCCAATCCCCGACTGATTTGTTACAATGAAAAGTTTAAAGCCTTTTTTTTGAAAATAGTCTAAAATTTCAAAAATCCCTTTTACAAATTCAAAATCCTCTATTTTACAGACATATCCCTTATCATAATTTATAACTCCGTCTCTATCCAAAAAAAGGGCTTTATTTTGATTTGACATTTAATTCCCGCTTTAACTCTTTTTTGTAGTAATTATACTCTTCTTTGCTCTCAAAAGCCTTAACGCCTTTTTTATCCAAAATCTCTTTAGCCCTTTTAAAGTAGATAAGAGCTTTTTTATAATCTCTTATATTGTTTTTTAAAATAGTAGCAAGATAGTAGTTGGCGTAAAAATCATCCGGATCTATTTTCAATGCCCTCTCTAAATGCTCTATTGCGCTATAAGGCAAAGACATATTATATTGACAGACAGACAGATAGATATGGATTTTACTCTGGTTTTGATCAAGTTTTAAACTTTTTTTATAAAATACAGAGGCCTCCGAGAACAGCCCCATATCATAATACTCATCACCAAGCTCATTCCAAAGTGTTGTAGAATTTTCTCTATAAGCCTTCTCTTTTAAACGACTAAGCTTTAAAGCCATATCCAAAATATCGGAAAGCTTACTTTTTTCTACAAATTTTGGGTCTATTTCGTAAGCTCTTCTTAAAAGATCAAATCCTTTGGAAATTTTATTTTCCTGTATATAAATATCTGATAATTTTAAAAGACATTTAACATTTTGAGGCTCTTTTTCAATAATTTGCTCTAAGAAAGTTTTTGATTTTAAAGTTTCCTTACTATTTTCAAAAGCATACTCCCTGCAAACAGCATACTCTCTATTTTCTGCACAAAGAGATAATTTGTTTAAACTATATAAAATAATAACAAATATAATTGAATATATTTTATAGAATCTCATTGGAAGTCCACTTTATGAGAGAATCCTCTTTAATTTGCATTATCGTCATTATAATATTTTTGTTTTATATACTTATTGATAATTTTTTTTGATATGAAAAACTAAGTTTTCTCAAAGAGATATGTGCTATAATTTGCGCATTAAAATTTTTAGGAGGAATCATGAAAAAGTTATCAATAGCTTTACTATTTGCTGCAGCTTCAACTCTTCTTGCCGCTGACGGAGCAGCTCTTTATAAAAAATGCGCAGGATGCCATGGAGCAAAAGGAGAGAAAAAAGCTCTTGGAAAATCTGCAGTTATTCAAGGCTGGGATGTAGCTAAAATAGAAGAGGCTTTGAAAGGTTATAAAGAGGGCAAAAGAAATGTTCATGGAATGGGCGGCCTTATGAAAGGTCAAGTAGCTTCTATGAGCGATGCCGATATAAAAGCGGTAGCAGAGTATATTCACGGATTGAAATAATCAAAGCGGACTTCTGTCCGCTTCTTCAAAGATTTCCCCATAAACGAGAAATATCTATTAATTTTACTGTTTGCATTACTTGAGTTTTTCGAAGCCTTTTGGCAAAAAGGCGATAACTTTATAGAGTATGTTCAAAATTTATTAATTATTTACAAAAAAAATATAATTCTCTTTTTTTCTTTACATTCCACTTTATATTATGTTATCTTTATAAAGTTACTTTTAAACAAATCTGGTTTTTTGATAAATTTAATAATTTTACTGAAAGTTTTAGATATAGTTTTTAAAATAAAACTTCTTGACAGAATCAAAAAAAATGAAGATTTAGGGATTTTTTCGGTATTATTAAAAGAGAATTTCGAAATACCGATATATATGAAATATTTTGGAGTTTTGCTATATCCAACGCTATTATATTTCGCACTCAAGTAAAACTTCAAAATATTATCAAACTACAGACTGCGACTTAAATCTAAAAAATACTACAAAAGAAGGAAACATGAGCGACATCACAAATCAAAATACCCAATTAAAAGAGACTCAAGAAAAAACGGAAAACGGCTCTTTAAACAATGCTAAAAATCATACTAAAACAAGGACACATGTTCCGGTAGAAGGGTATAAAATAGAAGAACTTAGAGAAAAACCGATAGACGATCTTTTAAAGATTGCAAAAGAGCTTGGAGTAGAGAATCCAAACGAGCTAAAAAGACAGGATCTGATTTTTGAAATTCTAAAATCTCAGGTTACAAAAGGCGGATATATCCTCTTTACCGGAATTTTGGAGATTATGCCGGATGGCTACGGCTTTTTAAGAGCGATGGACGCAAACTTTTCAAACAGCTTCAATGACGCTTACGTAAGCAGCACCCAAATTAGAAAATTTGCTCTAAGAACCGGAGATATCGTAACCGGACAGGTTAGACCCCCAAAAGAG
Organism: Campylobacterales bacterium; assembly: GCA_027009865.1. Classification (GTDB taxonomy): domain Bacteria; phylum Campylobacterota; class Campylobacteria; order Campylobacterales; family JAADDG01; genus JAADDG01. The sequence continues at coordinate 2,733 of JALVCR010000046.1, read as the reverse complement.
CAAGAGAGATACTGCGCTCTTTTGAAAATAGAAGCAATAAACTATCTTCCGGTAAAAGAGACTCGAAACAGACCTCTATTTGACAATCTAACTCCTCTCTATCCAACTGAAAAATTAAAACTTGAATATGAGCCTACGAAACTTACAGGAAGAGTTTTAGATCTCTTCGTTCCGATAGGAAAAGGCCAAAGAGCTTTAATAGTGGCTCCTCCAAGAAGCGGTAAAACAGAGCTTATGAAAGAGTTAGCTCACGGAATAAGCAGAAATCACCCGGAAGTTGAGCTTATAGTGCTATTAGTAGATGAGAGGCCAGAAGAGGTTACCGATATGCAAAGAAGCGTAAAGGGAGAGGTTTACAGCTCAACTTTCGATCTTCCAGCCCAAAACCATGTAAGAGTGGCCGAGCTTGTAATAGAGAAGGCAAAAAGAAGAGTAGAGCTTGGAAAAGATGTCGTAATTTTGCTTGATTCGATAACAAGACTTGCAAGAGCATACAATACAGTAACCCCTTCAAGCGGAAAGGTTCTAAGCGGAGGAGTTGACGCAAATGCTCTTCATAAACCAAAAAGATTTTTTGGAGCCGCAAGAAATATTGAAGAGGGAGGAAGCCTTAGCATAATAGCAACAGCTCTAATAGATACCGGAAGCAGAATGGATGAGGTAATTTTCGAAGAGTTTAAGGGAACTGGAAACAGCGAAATAGTTCTATCAAGACATATAGCCGATAGAAGAATATATCCGGCTATCGATATAATGAAATCGGGAACAAGAAAAGAAGAGCTTTTAACTCCCCCCGATGAACTTCCAAAAATATGGGCTCTTAGAACCGCAATTTCTCAAATGGACGATGTGGAAGCTTTGAAATTCTTATACTCCAAAATGCTAAAAACAAAAGATAACAAAGAGCTTCTATCCATTATGAACGAGTAATGAGAGCCGGCGTATTTGATAGCGGAGTCGGCGGACTTACGGTTGTTAAGAGTCTGATAGAGAAAAAAATTTTCAAAGAGATAATCTATTTTGGAGATACCGCAAGAGTCCCTTATGGGGTTAAAGATAAAAATACGATTATCAGATACTCCCTTGAAGCGGTTGAATTTTTTAAAAATTTCAATATAGATATCTTAATAGCGGCATGCAACTCCGTAAGCGCTTATGCGATAGAGGAGATGAGAGAGGTTGCCCCCTTTAAAGTTGTGGGAGTCATAGAACCGGGAGTTAAAGCTTTACAGAGAAAAATAGATGATAAAAATGCAAAAATTTTGATTTTGGGAACAAAAGCTACAATATCAAGTAAAAAATATGAAAAACTTTTAATAAAAGAGGGATTTAACAATTTAATCTCCATTGCTCCCTCTCTTTTTGTCCCGATAGTTGAAGAGGGTATATTTAAAGGCGAGATTTTGGAAGTTACGATGAGACACTATTTTAAAAACATAGAAAATCCAAAAGCTGTAATTTTGGGATGCACGCATTTTCCTTTGATAAAGGATGAGATACAAAAATATTTCAAAAGTGCCGCTCTTATTCACTCCGGAGAGGCAATAGTGGAATATATTAAATCAAATTACGGATATGATAAAAATTTCTCAAAAACAGATTTGAAACTGTTTGCTTCCGAAAATCCGGAAAATCTAAAAAGAGTAGCCAGACTCTGGCTTAAAGGGTAGATATGTCTGAAGTTTTAGCTTTAAAATACCGCCCCTCATCTTTTGACAAACTAATAGGCCAAGACAGCGTAACTCAAACCCTAACGGCAGCCCTCGATCAAAACAGGCTCTCTCACGCCTATCTCTTCTCAGGACTTAGAGGAAGCGGAAAAACATCAACCGCAAGAATCTTTTCTAAATGTATGGTCTGCGATAAAGGGCCTACATCAAAACCTTGCGAAGTTTGCGAAAACTGCAAAATGGCAAACGAAAACCGTCATATCGATATAATCGAGATGGATGCCGCAAGCAGCAGAAAAATAGATGATATAAGATCTTTAATAGAACAGACAAAATATAAACCAAACAGCGCAAGATTTAAAATATTTATTATAGATGAAGTCCATATGCTGACAAAAGAGGCATTTAACGCCCTTTTAAAAACACTTGAAGAGCCTCCCGAATATGTAAAATTTATTTTAGCGACCACAGATCCGCTAAAGCTTCCCCCAACTATTCTCTCCCGAACCCAACACTTTAGATTCAAAAAAATTTCAAAAAGAGATATAGTAAATCATCTAATTCACATTTTAAATCTTGAAAATATAGAGTATGAAACAGAAGCTTTGGAGATGCTTGCAAGAAGCGGAGAGGGCTCTTTAAGAGATACCTTAACTCTTTTGGATCAGGCAATCATATACTCCAAAGGATTTATAGACGCAAAAAGCGTAGCTAATATGATAGGGCTTTTGGATCCAAAAATCATAGAGGAGATATTTGAAGCCATTTTAAAAAGAGATAGGGAAAAAATTAAAAATTTTATAAAAGAGCTTGAAAATTATGAGAGCGAAATCATAATAGACGAGATGATAGCCTATTTGAAAGATCGCTTCTTTGAGGGGGATATAAGATTTGGAGCGATAATTACCGAGAGATTTTTTAAAATTTTAAGCGAATCGAAAAATCTTCTATTTCTAAATGCAGACAGTGCATTTGTGCTCTCTTTGACATTTTTTAAAATGATAGAGGCTACCAATTTAAAAACGATAGATGAGATTATAGAATCTTTGGAGAAAAAAGAGAA